>CAMEMG010000084.1:0-6582 GCA_945927325.1 uncultured Clostridia bacterium
AATACATCTGTATCTGCCACCTGTGCGTCCACCGTTGCCATTACTTTATGTGCAGCCAGGTCATATGGTTTAATCTGATATACAGCCTCTTTAATGCCATCATACGCGTTCTCACCAGAATTCGTTCCCGTTGCAGTTATTTTATAATATCCTGCATTTTTGAATTCCGGTGGCGTAGTCATTGGTGCATATTCACCAGATTCCGTTGCTTTATACATATACGCGACGGTATAATCTGTTCCCTCTTTCAGTGTGTTGCCATTGAGTGTAACAGTTACCGACGGCTTCTGGTCTGTCCCATTATATTCTGTATCATTTGAAACAGAAATCGTTGCGCCAGTGAAATCAATTGTTTCAGCAAGCGCTGCACTCGGCATCATGCAAAGCACCAGAGCCAGTGCTAATAAAATTGCTAATGTCTTTCTCATTTTCCTTTCCTTTCTCTATCATAATCTCAAATATTGCTCTAACACCCGACAAAATGAAAGTACAAGCTCTATCATAAATTCAAGTTTTCCATTTGCCGAAATGATATAAATGTGCAATTTAATTATACGATTTTTGATGATTAGATACAAGAAGAATTTTACAAATTGAATCGGAAAATTTTGACATTTTATTTTTTTGTAAATACGACAAAACAGGGTTCGGGAAAATCCGAACCCTGTATGGAATCTTAGTATCAATCAGTCGATTAAACTATTTTGCGATTCTGTAAGCCTTGTTGGACCAGTCAGACTTAACCTTTACACCATCAGCTGTGTAAGCGATAGCGCGAACTTTGTAGAAGTATCTGGTTCCCTTCTTCAGGCCCTTCGTGTTCTTGTAAGTCTTCTTGGAAGCAACCTGAGTGTAAGCCTTGGAGAAGCCGGAGTTTCTCTTCGTGGACTTCCAGATTTCCCAACCTTCCACTGCAGAAGTGTCACCCTTTACGGTCCACTTAACAGTGATAGCACCCTTAGTAGCCTTGGAGGAAGCAGTGATCTTCAGAGCTTCAACAGACAGTGCAGGATCTTCTTCGTTCAGACCCAGAGCAGCTTCAGCCAGAGCCAGTTCTCTGTATACTGCGTTAAAGTCATTTACTGCATTGCAGTTCAGACCAGTGTTTGCATCAACACCCCAAGTTCCGCAGGTATAGTCGGTGTATTCATCTACATAAGCATCATACAGTGCTCTTGCAGCCTCTACCTGAGCCTTGTCAGCTTCAGTTACGTTTACAGGAATTGCACTAATAGCTTTGACTACAGCATTCTTTTCATTTGTTCTGATTGTTTCTAATGCAGCAAGTAAAGAACCGTATACAGTATTATTTTCAAGGTTCATTCCCTTTACGCATGCATTGTCATCAGCAGCATCGAATTCAGCAATCAGAGCCTTAACAGCAGCCTTGTCTGTCTTATCAAGAGCAGCAGCCTTCTTGTAAAGTTCTACTTTATAAGCAGTGCCCAGTGCAATTTTTGCATTATCAAGAGCAGTTTCTGAAGCTACAGGTAACTGAGTTCCATATAAAGCTTCATAAGCATCAACAGCGTCTACTGCAGCCTGGATAGCAGCCTCATCTGCAAGAGTAATAGTTGCAGGAATTGCGGCGATTGCATCAATTGCAGCCTTCTTTGCAGCAGCCTGAGCTTCTGCGGTAGGAAGCTTTTCAACTAAACTAATGATGCTGTCTTTCAGAGCCTTCATTGCAGTTTCTGTTCTTGCACCGTTTTCACCGTAGAATTCATCAAGCAGATCTTCAATAGGAGCCTTATCCAGATTCTTTCCTGCTTCTACAGTTTTATTGTAGTAATCTACATAATTTTCAAGTGCAGTTTTCGCAGCACCGTATGCAGCCTTGTTGTCCAGATCATCGTTTACTTCACTCTTAGTTTTTACTGCATCCAGTTTTGCATAGTAAACATCGTATAATCCAGTGGTTACTTTTGTAATTTCATCAGTTGTGGTTGCGGCATCAACTTTCGCATTGAATTCTGCCAAGATTTCATCAATCTTAGCCTGTTCAGCTGGATAGTAGCTGTTGTCATCTGCGAAATTCTTTGCTAAAGTCTTAGCATTTTCTTTAATATATGCCAGACCCTTCGCCTGAGATTCGATGGTAGCACCTGCAATGTCTCTCTTTGCAGCTTCTAATCCACCCCAAGCAACTGTAGAATTAGCATAAGCAGCTTTCTTAGCAGCAGCAACAATATCGTCGATTTCTTCAGCATCTCTTACTAAGTTGCCGTCAGCGTCTTTTTCAGCTTTATACTTTTCAGCATATGCAACTAATTCCTGGATCTTGTTATAGTTTCCTACCAGTTCAGTATAGATTCCAGTCTTTGGATCAAAAGCACTTACTTCTGCGATTGCTGCAGCGTCAGTAACGATTTTTTCGTCGATAGCAACGCCATAGCCTTCCGTGTAAGCAGCAATTAAAGTAGCATTTGCATTTACACCTGCATCGCGCTTATATTCAGCAACTTTCTGAGCTACAACTGCCTTCAGAGCAGCTTTCTGTGCAGCTTCAGCTGCTTTATCTGCTTCAGAAGTAGCAACCTTCTTCCAAGTTGTAGTGTCACGGAGTTCATATACTCCAGTGAAAATAGTTTCTCCATCTACAATGTAATTAACTTTCTTGATAAGAGAAGCAGCACCAGTACCGAGATCATCGGAAATCAGATTGTTAACATCAATCCAAGCCAATACACAGGCAGTCATGGTAGAATCGGAATCAATCGTATTTGCTTTCGCAGCAGCTGCAGCCTTTACTTCAGCAATCTTAGCTTCAGCCTTTTCCTTTTCAGCATAAACAGTCGTATCTACAGTAGCCAGCTTTGCTACTTCATTTGCATAATCAATTGCAAACTGAGCCTGTGCGATTTCTGCTTTAAGAGCTCCATCAATTGTTTTAATGATTTCATCAGCAGTGAGCATAGCGTCTAAGTAAGCCTGATTATTACCATCTTTTGCTGCCTTGAAAAGCGCATCAGTTACCGCCTTTAAAGCATCTGCCTTTAACTCAGCATAAGCCTTCGGAGTAACTGTATACATTGCCGAACCTTCAACAAGTTCATGCTTGGCAATCTTAGACCATGCAGTTTCAAATTTTGCATTCAGAATTGCGTTGCTCGGACCAACAGCTGCATCATATACTGCCTGCTGAGCATCGGTTAAACCAGTGCTTACGTCAGCAAATGCTGCACTGAAACTGAAGGTGAACATAACAGCAATTACTAAAAGCACTGTTAAAAATTTCCTCATTTTTAGAATTCCTCCCTTTTTAATTTTTTTGCTCATCTTGTAAGGTCGTAATGCGAAATGCACACAAGCCCACAATATGAAATAATTCCGTTTTAAGTTTACCAAATGTCGCTCTCTTTTGCAAGTGTTTTTTCGTAAAATCCTTGTGGTTCCGAAGGTTTTCCGATCCCTGCCAAGGGGGCTTCATTTGTAACTTCATAAACAACTCCATTTAGACGGGCAAAAGGTTACATGAAAAGGAAAAAAAATTAAATTTTTTTTCTGCAAACGGATTTCGACGTGCCGGAGAAGTGGAGGAGAGTGGATTTTGCGAAGAAAAAATGCTTCTATGATTTAGTTTTCTGTGCGGGTTCGTCGCAGCGGTTTCGGATTGTACGGTGCTCCCAGACGATTGGCCCCGGATCGTAAGAAGGGGGTGGGGCGTGGCCGGGCGGAAGGGCGCCGATGGGTGGAATGGGTGATGCTTACGGATTGCCGGATGGTTGTGAAACCGCTGTCCGGTTCGTTGTAAGGCCATGGCCGGATGGTTGGAATACTGTTAAATCCACAGTTGGAAGGCAGGGCGCTGATGGCTGACCGAGTCATGCATGGATGGTTGGGGTACTTTTTCCGGATGGATATATGAAGCGGCTTCCCCGGTTCGCTTTTTCGGAGAAAAAAAGGATGGGGTTGTCCGGGCTGCTGCGAAAGCGGCCCGGACATGTCCATCCTTTTGGGTTCGTTTTTCGGTTTCATAGGCTGGGCGTGCCTGTCGGTTTACAGGCTTTTCTGCTTCAGCTTTTCTTTTGCTTCTCTCAGTTTTTCCACGAGTGCATCAAGCTCTGCTCCAGCTTGGCGTGCAAGTTCTTCTGCTTTATTGCTGCAGGCAAAGACTTACGCTTGAAGTGCATGAACTTCACGTTCACCAGCGGGGAGTCCGGAAATTGTATCTGCGAAATCTTTCTTTCCGGAATAATACGCTGCAGCAGACCTGTGCACAGTTTTTCGTCTCGCATGACGATAGCAAACATTAACGAATTGGAGAGATTGCAAGAAATATTTTCAAAAGTGTTGTATTTTAGGGAGTTTATGTCGTATTTCAGGGAGTTTCTGTATTTTACACAAATTCCATCTGCCGTAAGTCCTGGGCATGCAAGAGATGCGGGGCGGGCGGATTTTGCTCCACCTTTACTTCTGCACCGATTCCACATTTCTCAGAGCACGCAGGGCTTCCGCATAAAACACAACCTGCTGACGCACCTCCTGCTCCTGTCGATACAGGTCCCTGATTTCGATATAATAATCCGGTTGAATTTTATCCTGCATCCGGATCATATCACAGATGGTCCGATCCTGACCATAATAACGGTAGGATCCGAAGTCCGTATTCTTCTGGCAGATTTCGCCCTCCAGACCGGCATTCTGAAGATAGAATCTGCGGAATGCAAATGGGAGCGTAATAATCTTCCGGTCTTCTCGGGATGTAGCGATGGTCAGTACCTCCGGCTCTTTCTCCGTCAGGCCGTTCAGGTAGCAGGCGCTTTCCAGACAGAAAACTACCTTGGGATAGACTTTCGCCGCCTCGATGTATTTATAGTCTTTCGGCTTCTCCCAGCCGCAGTCACGGCACCAGTACACGCCCCGGGATATTTTTTCGAGGACGTTCATTTCTTCCAGTTCGTGGATCTGGCCGATGGTGACTCCGGCTTTCTTCAGCTGCCCGAAGGTCATGTATCCGTGATTTTCATGGAAGCTGTCTATGGCTCTCTGATAGATGCGTTGTCTCATGATGGTTCCTTTCTCTGTTCCGGTTTGCTGCCGGCATGTGATGGTTTATGCATGGCAGCCTTGCTTTTCTGCCAGTTCCCATGCTCTGTCCATCGGAATTTTCGCGATTCTTGCTGCCCGTTCCGGCTCGATTCCGTCCTTCAGCATTGATGTAAATACTTCTTCATGGCCTTCTTCGCGGCCTTCTTCGCGCTGACATCTAAGCCGTACTCTCATAATTTCTTCCTGCGTTCTGCCTCCCAAGATCATTTGCTTTACCTCCGTAAATGTCCACCTGTGCAAGATATCGGTCCAGCGTCCAGAATTCGAATGGCACTGTTTCATCATAACTTGCCCCAGAAAGTGCATTATACAGTTCTATCGCTTTTATTTTTTCTGAAAAGAGCTTCCGAAATAAGCTATCCTTGTAATTTCGGTGCGCTCTTCTTTCGCGTCTGACTGCATGCAGTCTTCGACGAGGTCTTTTTTTCATTGTCCCTCCTGTTCTCGAGGGCGTATGCAAATTCACTTTTCTTTACACATATTATACCAGATGATTCGTGCGAATGCAATCACTTAATTCATATGAGGTATATATGAAGCATGTTGATTGAGGGAGATTGCAAGTTTTATCACTTTCATGGCATGAGGTTTGAGCTGGTTTGGCTTGTCTAACCCCCTCAAAACGGACCGAAAAAACTGAAAAGAAGGGGTCCGCTCTGTAATTATATTTCTTAATTTCCAATATATGTTACGGTTTTGGGTGATTTTCACTGTTTTTTCTCTGATTTTCGCAGTTATCCTGCGATTTTTCCAGGCTGGACCCCTTCTTTTGCGAAAAAAATGCTGTTTTTGAGGGGGTTTGTTTCGGCTAACCGCTCCACGGTGCGGGTGGCTCGCGGGAAACCGCCGTTCAACCCCTGACTGCTCACGGCAAAGCAGCCCGCAGCCCTGGTTTCATGCCCCGCTGCGTGCCACCCTGCACCGCCCGCCGTGCATCCCTTTGCGGCGGCGCGGGTGATGCTCCATAAGCCTGCCGCGCTACCCTGCGTGTAGGACCTGTGCCGCCCGCTGCGTGCCCCTCCGTGCAGGATCTTTGCGGCGGCGCGGGTGATGCTCCATAGGCCTGCTGCGCCACCCTGCGTGCAGGACCTGTGCCGCCCGCTGCGTGCCCCTCCGTGCAGGCCCTGTGCGGCGGGTGATGCTCGCTCCGCCCGCCGCAACGGACCTGCGCCGGTCCTGCGGCTGCAAAAAGACCCGGCGCACAAACGCCGGGTCTTCCCTTTGAAACATTAAACATTCTACATTTTTATATAGCCGAAGCGTGCCTGAGGGGGCGCGGACGAGACCGTAAAGGCTCATGTCCCGCCCAGCGGAACGCGGGCGAGACCATAAAGGCTCATGTCCCACCCAGCGGAACGCGGGCAGACCGTAAAGGCTCATGTCCCGCCCAGCAGAGCGCGGGCGAAGCCGTAAATGCCAGTGCCCTTCCGGTCAGCGTACTGCCGGGTGCCGGGCCTTTCGGCCCACCGGCCCGCGGGCCTGCCGGTCAGGGGATGATTACATCATGCCGCCCATGCCGCCCATGCCCTG
>CAMEMG010000085.1:0-6556 GCA_945927325.1 uncultured Clostridia bacterium
CATGTTTCGCGATAGCAATATGTGCAACGATTATTTTTGTGATAAAGGCCATCTCCCGAAAGGTAAACCAATTGTTCATTGGTAGTACTGCTGTAGAAATAAGAGCCGGAAGCATAAAAAGAACCTTCATAAAGCAGATGCTTGGCAGGCGGAACGGATTTTTCCTGGCCGATCGTTTCAAGAAAATAGTAGGTAGTGGCGCGATAAGAAAGGGAAATGTTTTTAGAGAAAAAGAGAACGGCAAGAAGGCATAAGCACAGTGCCCATGCCAAAAAACAATAGAATTTATCCTTTTTGGAAGTTTTTGTTTGCATGCGTTTTCTCCTTTTCTTTATGGTAGATGATTTTTGTTGAAATGCCAATAGAATTTTTGACAAAATAGGAGATACGGCAATGGAGTTGATAGAAGAATTAAAAGAATATCTGGCACAAGCTACGCGAATTGTATTTTTAGGAGGCGCAGGGGTTTCCACAGAAAGCGGTATTCCGGATTTTCGCAGTGCCCAAGGTTTATATCAAAAGAAAGCATGCCTTAAGCCGGAAGAAATTTTATCTCACTCCTTTTTTAAAAAGGAGCCGGCAGCCTTTTTTAATTTTTATCGAGCCAATATGCTTTATCCGCAGGCACAACCGAATCTGGTACATCGGACATTGGCGCGTTGGGAACAAGAAGGGAAAGTGCAAGCAATTGTAACTCAAAATATTGATGGCTTACATCAAAAAGCTGGCAGTAGAAATGTGTTGGAACTGCATGGATCTATCTATGAGAATCATTGTCTGGGTTGTGCAAAGAAATACGGTCTGGAGATGATTTTGAATACACAGGGAATTCCAAAATGTCCGTATTGTGGCGGAATTATAAAACCTGATGTTGTGCTTTATGAGGAAGCATTGAATGAAAAGGTGCTTAACCAGGCAATTTCTGCAATTTCCAGTGCAGATTTGCTGATAGTAGGAGGAACTTCATTGAATGTATATCCGGCTGCCGGGCTGATTCATTATTTGAAAAGAGGAAATTTGGTATTATTGAATAAAACAGCTACTGAAATGGATGCTTGTGCGGATTTGGTAATTCATGATACACTGGGGGATATTTTTTCCCAATTGCAGGAGGAATAAGAATGAAATTCATGTTGGCGCCAGATTCTTTTAAAGGGAGCCTTTCGGCAGAGCAGGCAGTACAGGCCATGGCAGAAGGTATACGGGATGTGATGCCGGAGGCACAAATGATCTGTATGCCGATTGCTGATGGTGGAGAAGGAACGCTGGAAGCATTGGAGCGAGTGCTGGGAGGCAGAAAAAAATATATACAAGTGCCAGGTCCATATGGCAAAAAAGTGGAAGCCTATTATTTATATACTCGGCAAATGGCTGTGATTGAATTGGCACAAGCTTCCGGATTGACATTAACAACGGAACAGGAGCGCAATCCAATGCAAGCTTCTACCTATGGAACAGGCTTGTTGATTCGGGACGCAATAGAAGAAGGAGCAAAACAAATATGTCTGACATTGGGCGGCAGTGCTACCAATGACGGAGGTGCGGGAATTGCGGCTGCATTGGGTATGCGTTTACTGGATGAAGCAGGAAGAGAGATTGAGCCAACCTGTGCAGGATTAGAACATCTGAAGCAAATTGATGATAGAGAAATGCGTTCGTTATTAAAACAATGCAGTTTTATGATTGCCTGTGATGTGAAAAATCCACTCTGTGGGTCGAATGGAGCGTCGGCAGTATATGGCCCGCAAAAAGGTGCGGACACGGCAATGGTGTGGAAAATGGATGAAATCTTACGGCATTACGGAAAAATATTAGAAGAAACCTCTGGTAAGGCAATTACCTCATTGGAAGGCAGTGGAGCGGCTGGAGGCGCAGCGTTGCCGCTATTAGCATTTGCGGATGCAAAACTTTGTTCTGGTATTGACTTGGTATTGGATGCGTTTGTATTTGATCAACAGCTGGAGACAGTTGATTGGGTTTTTTCCGGAGAAGGTAAAATTGATGCGCAGACAAGTTTCGGCAAAGCAATTGCCGGGATTGCCAAAAGGGCTGAAAAGAAAGAAATACCAATCACTGTGTTTGCCGGCAGGTTGGATGTGGAACCGGGAAGCTGCCCTGATGGAATGTATTTACGAGGCATCAATCCACAGGAAGGAACCCTGGAAGATCATATGAAACATGCTTATAAAAATCTGCGCAAAGCTGTTTCTGATTTTTTAAAGGAGGAAGGGATATGCCGATAGTATTGATCACTGGTGGCTCCAGAGGAATAGGAGCGCAGATGGTGCGGTCGTTTTTTCATAACGGTTGGAATGTTGTGCTGAACTATCGTAGTCACAGAGCAGAGGCCGAGCAGCTTTGTCGTGAACTTCCGGGTGTTTTGGCTATACAGGCAGATGTAGCTGACCCTGAGCAGGTACAGCAGATGTTTAACCGTATACATGAAACATATCCTGCGATAGATGTTTTGATCAATAATGCCGGAATTTCAAAAGTGGGGTTGTTTGAAGATTTTTCTGTGCAGGAGTGGCAGGAAATTTTTGCTGTTAATTTTTTTGGGGCGGTGTATTGTATACAACATGCATTGAAAGATATGCGAAAGCGCGGGAAAGGCAAAATTATCAATATGTCTTCTATCTGGGGGTTGAAAGGCGCTTCTTGTGAAAGCAGTTATGCAAGCACAAAAGCTGCCTTGATCGGTCTTACCAGGTCACTTGCAAAAGAATTAGGACGCAGCGGAATTTGTATTAACTGCATTGCTCCGGGCATGATTCAGACAGAGATGAATGCTGGATACTCATCGGAAACGATACAGGAATTGATGGAAGAAATCCCTGTAGGGCGAATTGGTGCACCGGAAGATGTGGCAGCATTGGCACAATTTTTAGCTTCTCCGGCAGCAGATTATATTAATGGCCAGATACTCAGTGTTGACGGAGGCTGGAATATTGTATGATGGAAATGATTATAGCAGATATGAAAAAGCAGCCGTTATACGGCTGTTTTTCTATGCCATCATAAAGAAAGGCGTGTAAAAGCACATGAATTGAAGGCGTACTCGGTTCATGATATAATACCACATACAACATATGTAAGGAGATTGGAATGGAAATTCTTAATATAAATCATATATCCAAATCGTTTGGCATCACGCCTGTGTTGGAAAATATTTCTTTTGCAATTGGCGAAGGCGATAAAATCGGGATTATGGGAGTGAATGGAGCAGGGAAAACAACCTTATTTAAAATTATACTGGCGGAAATGGAAGCAGATGCAGGAAATGTGATCCGACAGAAAAACCTGCGAATTGGTTATATGCCGCAGCAGGTGGATTATCGTTCGGATAAAACAGCTTATGAAGATACACTAAGCGTCTTTTCGGAATTTTTGCAAATGGAAGTGCGGCTGGAGGAGTTGCAGCAACAAATGGAACAAGCTCATACGGAAGAGAATATCAGCAGTTTTTCTTCGCTTCAGGAACGGTATATTGCAGAGGGTGGTCTGCTATATCGCGGCAGAGCTCGTTCCATGCTGATTGGATTGGGATTGTCGGAAGAGGAAATTGACTTGCCGATTTCGCTGCTCAGCGGCGGACAGCGAACAAGGGTGTTGCTTGCAAAGTTATTACTGACCGAGCCGGATATTTTATTGCTGGATGAGCCTACCAATCATCTGGATATTGCTGCCGTAGAATGGTTGGAAAACTTTTTGCAGGAATATCGCGGTGCGGTGATGGTTATTTCGCACGATCGATATTTTCTGGATAAATTTGTCGGACGTATTTTCGAACTGGAAAATCATCATTTGACAACGTATAAAGGAAATTATTCCGATTTTATCCGTCAGAAGGAAGAAGCGGCAATTGCTTTACAGCGAGATTATGAGAAAAAATCACGAGAGTTGAAGCGGATTGAAGGAATCATAGCGCAGCAAAAGCAATGGAATACCGAGCGCAGTTTAGTAACGGCCAGGCATAAGCAGAAAATGGCGGACAAGATAGCGGAATCGATTATACGTCCGGAAGATACTCCCAAGAGTATGCATCTTTCTTTGACGGCAGAACAACGTTCCGGTAATGATGTTTTAATGGTAGAGCAGGTCGGAAAAACTTTTGATGGGTTACAACTATTTTCTGATGCTTCTTTTTTATTAAAAAGAGGAGAACGGGCTTTTCTGTTGGGAAGAAACGGGATTGGTAAAACGACGTTATTCCGGTTGATTTTAGGGGAACTTCCGTTGGAGGAAGGGCAAATCAGGGTTGGAGCCAAAGTTGAAATTGGTTATTATGCACAAGGGCAGGAGAAACTGCCTTTGGATAAGACGATCCTGGAAGCGGTATATATGAATACACAGGAGCAAAGCATCGGTAAAATACGGGATGTGTTGGCCTCCTTCCTGTTTGTCGGAGATGAAGTTGATAAGCAGATATCGACGCTTTCAGGTGGAGAAAAAGCAAGAGTGGCATTGGCGATTCTGATGCTTTCCGGTTGCAATTTGCTGATGCTGGATGAACCGACGAATCATTTGGATATTCCTTCTCGAGAAATATTGGAGGAAGCATTATTAAACTATAATGGGACAATTCTGGCGATTTCGCATGACCGCTATTTTATTAGAAAATTAGCGACACGAGTTCTGGAATTGGAACGCATGGGAATCACTTCCTATGAAGGCGGCTATGAGAGTTATCTGGAACAGAAGATATCTTTGCAGACGTCTACCGCAACAAGGAAGAAAGAGAAAAGTTCAACAGAAGATGCCGGGGAACAGTATCGACAAAAGCGCAATCAGGAAGCAGAAAGGCGAAAAAGGCAAAATCGTTTTGCTCGTTTGGAAGAAGAGATCGCAAAATTGGAAGAAAAACTGGAAGCTGAAAAAGAGCGATTAATGCAGCCGGAGATTGCAGTCGATTATGCAAAAATTTTGGAAATAACGGAAGAGATTGGAAAGCAGGAAAAGCAGTTGCAAGATTATTATACAGAATGGGAAAAATTATCCGAACAACTTTAAAATAATTGAAAGGGAAATACCCAACCCGGATTGCAAGGATAGTATAATTATGCTATGATTTTGACATATTTATCACATTTTGTCGTTTCGGGCAGGAAAAAAGAAGATGCAAGATTTATACCGTATATTGAATTACACTTTTCAAACCCCTGCTTTACTGGAACAGGCACTGACACATGCTTCCAAAGATGTAGGCTATTCCTATGAGCGATTGGAATTTTTGGGAGATGCGGTGTTAGAATTAGTGGTAAGTACTTATTTGTTCCGCAAATATCCTCAATATAATGAAGGGCAACTGACAGCGGCGAGAACCAGGCTGGTACGGGAAGAATTTCTTTCGGCATGGGCCAGGGCTCAAGGGCTGGGGCGTTTTCTTATTTTGGGAAAGGGCGAGGAACATTCCGGCGGGCGCGAAAAGAATTCTATTTTGTGCGATGTAGTAGAGTCTATCATTGGGGCAATATATTTGGATGGCGGCTTATATGCGGCAAAAGAACTAATTGGCAATATCATTGCTTTTTGCCGGGATACGCATGAGACTGTACTGGATGCAAAATCAGAGCTTCAGGAACTTTTGCAGAAATCCCCAAAGCAAATAATTACTTATCGAGTAGCCCGGAGTGAAGGACCGCCTCACGATACTACTTTTTTTGTTGATGTGTTTGTCAATGAAGAAAAGTGGGGGAGCGGTTCTGGAAAATCGAAAAAGCAAGCAGAGCAGGCCGCAGCCCGGCAGGCTTTGCAAAGCATAAATCATTTATAATTATTGAAATTTTTAGTACAAAGGAGATAGGTATGCTGGATTTTCCCTATGTTAAGAATTCGGATCCGGAAGTCTATGAAGCAATGCAACAGGAGCTTGGACGCCAGCAGGGCAATTTGGAATTGATTGCTTCTGAAAATGTGGTATCCAAGGCGGTTATGGAGGCAATGGGATCGCATCTGACCAATAAATATGCGGAAGGTTATCCCGGAAAAAGATATTATGGTGGTTGCCAGTATGTTGATATTGTAGAAACATTGGCAATTGAGCGCGCAAAAGAAATTTTCGGTGCAGAACATGCCAATGTACAGGCACATTCCGGTGCACAGGCAAATACAGCGGTCTATTTTGCTTTGCTGAATCCAGGCGATACAATAGTCGGTATGGATCTTTCTCATGGTGGCCATTTGACGCATGGTAGCCCGGTTAATATTTCCGGTAAATATTTTAATGTGGTGCCTTACGGTGTTTCTCGAGAAACCGAGATGATCGATTACGATGCTTTGGAAAAGATTGTAAAAGATGTAAAGCCGAAAATGGTAGTGGCAGGAGCAAGTGCCTATCCAAGAGCAATTGACTTTGAGCGTTTTGCCAGAATAGCGCATGAAAACGGAGCTTATTTGATGGTTGATATGGCGCATATAGCCGGGCTGGTAGCAGCCGGAGAACATCAAAATCCTGTTCCTTATGCGGATATTGTAACCACAACAACGCATAAGACGCTGCGTGGCCCCAGAGGAGGCCTGATTCTCTGCAAAGAAGAGTTTGCAAAGCAGATAGACA
>CAMEMG010000086.1:0-6533 GCA_945927325.1 uncultured Clostridia bacterium
ACGCCGAAAGTACTTGGCTGGCGACGGCCTGGGAGGATAGGTAGCTGCCGGTTTTAATTTTCCCTATAACCACGGGAGCTCCTTTGCTTTTAGCTTAGGAGTTTTCGTCGTTTTAGGGTTTTTTTGATATGGCAATACTTACTGCTTGCCTGGGCAAGGCGGGCGGAGTATAATTTATTTAATACATTATGCGGAAACAGCAGGTTTTTCAGTGTAGGCTGGCGTGTGCAGGATAAAGGAGAAGCGAATGCGCGGATTGTTTTTGACTTTTGAAGGAATTGACGGTTGCGGAAAATCGACACAGATTGAGCGGGCGGCGTCTTTTTTGAAAGAACTGGGGATTGCCTGTATTTTGACCCGTGAACCGGGCGGAAGTTCAATTTCCGAGCAGATTCGCACTCTTTTGTTAGATCCGTTTAATAAGAATATGCGCCCCCAGACTGAGGCACTGCTCTATGCCGCTTCCCGGGTGCAACATCTGGAAGAAACGATATTACCGGCTCTTGAGCAGGGAAAGGTAGTATTATGCGATCGCTTTCTGGATTCCAGCGTGGCTTATCAGGGCTATGGGCGCCAGTTAGGCGCCGAATATGTGCGCGCTGTCAATGCCTATGCGCTGCAATATGAACCGCAGCTCACTTTTTATTTTCGTTACACGCCGGCACAGGCGCAGGAGCGCAGGGGCGGTAGAGCGGCCGACCGGCTGGAGCAGGAGAATTTGGCTTTTTTTGAACGCGTATGCGAAGGATATGAGCAAATTGCGCTGCGGGAACCACAGCGCGTAGTGGTGATCGAGGCTGCAGATTCCATCGATGCGATTGCTGCGCAGGTATGTACCCAAATACAGAACTGTTTGCGCAGAAGGGGTATATGAAATGCGCTATCAAGCACATAGCTTTTTAATGGAGAGTGCAGCCAGCCCTGCTTCTGCCTATTTGATTTGTGCACGGGGCGCAGAAGATGCAGTGCAGGCGGCGCGGGAATTCTGTCAGCGGATTTTCTGCACGTCTCATACGGCTTGCGGTGCGTGCCTGGCCTGTCGGAAATTTCTCAATCATAATATGGTGGATTATTTGGAGCTTTCAGGCGAAGAGCAGCAAATTCGCATTGGGGAAGTGCGCCGTATTCCGGAATTTCTGACCAGTTCCGCTTATGAGGGTGGCTACCGCTGTATTCATATTGCATATGCCCATCAAATGACAGAGCAGGCGCAAAACTATCTGCTGAAAACCATTGAAGAGCCACCGGAAAATGTACTCTTTGTGTTGTCGCTGGATAATAAACAAAAATTATTGCCCACCATTCGGTCGCGCTGCCTGGAAGTACAGTTGGAAGCGCAACCGCGGCAGGATATTTTTGAAGAAATGCTGCAAAGCGGAGCGGCAGAAGAGCAGGCGGCTTATGCAGCCGCCTGGTCAGGCGGTTCTCCGGCGCAGGCACGGCAAATTTTAGCAGATGAGCAGTTGGCAGACATTCGTTCCCATGCAGAGGCGATCGCAGTGCGTTTGTCTACCAAACGCAATCCGTCGATGTATTTGATGGAGCAGGATTTTCTTGCCGCAGGCAAGCGGATGCCGGAAATGCTTTATGCGCTGGCTTCTTTGTTTGCAGATGCCGCGCTTTGGCCCTGCGAAACGGAGGTTTTGAAAAACCCGGATTGTAAAAAGACAATCGCGCTGTTAGCACAGAATTTTACATTGGTGCAGTTACAGCGTATAATGGAATTACTCAATCAGCGCTGCGAGCGAAAACTGCGTTTTCCGCAGCTTCGGGATGATCTGATGCTCAAGAGCCTGATTTTTGATATATTGGAGGTAAAGGCGTGATAGACGTAATCGGTGTACGATTTAAAAGAGCGTGCAAAATATATTATTTTGACCCCTTGGATGTCCAGCTGCAGGCAGGGGATGGTGTAATTGTGGAAACGATCAAGGGCATTGAATACGGTGATGTCGTTGTCGGGCGCAAGCAGGTGGAGGATGAACAGGTAGTAAAACCGCTCAAGCCCATTATCCGCAAAGCGACGGATAAGGATCGGGCTAAGCTGGAAGAAAACAAGCAAAAAGAGAAAAAAGCGTTTGAAATATGCAGGGAAAAAATTGCCAAGCATAATTTGGAAATGAAGCTGATTTGTGTCGAATATACTTTTGACTGCAGCAAGATTATTTTTTCGTTTACGGCAGAAGGAAGGGTAGATTTCCGCGAATTGGTAAAAGATTTGGCTTCTGTTTTTAAAACGCGCATTGAATTGCGGCAGATCGGAGTGCGAGACGAGACCAAAATGATTGGCGGCCTTGGCCCGTGCGGCCGCCCTGCCTGCTGCTCTGTATTTCTGGGAGATTTTCAGCCGGTTTCCATTAAAATGGCCAAAGAACAAAATCTCTCCCTTTCACCGACTAAAATCAGCGGACTCTGCGGTAGATTGATGTGCTGCCTGAATTATGAGCAGGCATATTATGAAGAACTGCGGACGATTCTGCCGCGTGTAGGAGCCGAAGTTCGCACGCCAGACGGCAAGGGAACGGTTATGGATACCAATGCGGTGCGCCAGCTGGTTAAAGTAAAGGTGGAATTGGGCGAAGATGAGACTGACGTGCGGGAATATGCCGTCGGTGACATTAAAATCCTGCGGAAGAATAACCGAAAACCAAAGACGGCGGAGGAGCAAAAAGAGGATGCACCCGTGCCTGAGGCTGACGGTGGCAAACCAAAAGAGCAAAGCACAGAAAAGCCCGGTAGTAAAAATGAAGGGAAACCTAAAGATAAAGGAGAGGGCAAGCAAAAGCCGAAACAACAGCCGCGGCAGAAAGAATCGGAAGATTGAGCGGTAAAACAGGACTTTTCTGGGAAAAGGAAAGCCGGTTTGCAAAAGGCAGAGATATTTCCCGATTGAAAAATTTATGTGTGTAGTATTGCAATTTATATAAAGCATGCTAAAATAAAAGCGTCAATATAAACGGGAGGTATGGTACCATGGCATACAAAATTACTGATGATTGCATTTCCTGCGGTTCTTGCGCAGCAGAATGCCCCGCAAACGCAATTTCCGAAGGCGATACCACTTATGTGATCGATCCGGAACTGTGCTTGGAATGCGGTGCTTGCGCCAGCGTTTGCCCCAACGATGCAATCGTAGAAGAGTAAGTGATACAAAGCATAAAAAATCCCGCCTGATGGCGGGATTTTTTTTGGAAAAGGCCTGTGGAAAATTGCAAAGCACAGCAAAGTAGCGTATGATGATACAGAGCCGTGGTTACACAACTAAAATACCGGCTCACGACAGGAGGCGCGATGCAGCTGGAACCGGGAGAACAGCTGGTAGATCTGCAATTTGCAGGGCTGCAGCTGATACAAAGCGAAAAAGTCTTAAAATTCGGAACGGATAGCGTGCTGCTGGCTTCCTTTATCCGCTTGAATCGCAGAGAAAAAATGGTCGATTTGGGGACGGGCACTGGTATTTTGCCGGTCTTGCTTTCGGGCAGAGTACAGGCCGAAATGGTAGGAATTGAGCTGCAGCCTGAGGCAGCAGAGTTGGCACGCAGAAACGTGCGGCTCAATGGACTGGAACGGGTGCACATTGTGCAGGGGGATTTGAAAAATGCTGCGGAGCTGGTTGGGCAGGCAGATGTGGTCTGCTGCAATCCGCCCTATGATAAACCTCTGGCTGGGGGAATGAAAGAACAGCCGGAACTGCGCATTGCCCGCTATGAGATTGCCTGTACTCTGGAAGACGTTGTAAAAAGCGCGGCAAGTTTACTTTCCACGGGAGGAAGGTTTTATATGGTGCACAGGGCCTGCCGCCTGGCAGAAATAATTTTTTGCCTGAAAACCCATCGGTTGGAGCCAAAGGTGCTGCGCACAATCTGTAAGCACGCACAGGCAGAGCCGCGCTATATCCTGATTCAGGCCACCAAAGATGCGGCAGAAGGCATGCGCATCCTCCCTTCGCTTATCCTGTATAATGAAGAAGGGCAGTATACGCAGGAGATGCGGCGCATCTATCATATGGAGGAATAAGATATGGCACAGGGAAAATTATATATTGTTTCGACGCCCATCGGCAATCTGGAAGATATCAGCGCCCGTGCGGCACGCATATTGGCAGAAGTTGATTGCATTGCAGCGGAAGATACCCGCCATACGGCACAGCTGCTCAACAGTCTGGGCATTAAAAACAGATTGATGAGTTTTCACGAATATTCCCGGCGGGAACGGGCGCAGGAACTGGTGGATATGCTGCTGGCAGGGCAAAATATTGCGCTGGTGACAGATGCGGGCACGCCGATCATTTCAGATCCGGGCGAACAGCTGACCAAACTGGCGGCCGAACAGGGGATTGAAATTCTAAGCGTGCCCGGCGCCTGTGCCGCCATTGCGGCACTCACTGTTTCGGCGCTGGATGCCGGAAAATTTGTGTTTGAGGGATTTTTGCCGCGGGATAGAACGCGTGCACAGGCATTGCAGACGGCGGTTTCGCACCCATATACCACCATCCTCTATGAAAGCCCGCATCAGCTGCGAAAAACGCTGCAGGAACTGGCGGAAATCTGCCCCGATCGCCCGTTGGCTGTCTGCAAGGAACTGACGAAGGTGTATGAAACGGTATTTCGGGGGACGGTCGGGCAGTTGACAGAGCAGAGTGAGAGTTGGGAAATCCGCGGAGAATATATTCTGGTATTGGGCGGAGCGCCCGCCGAACACCGGGAAGTGGAGGATACACAAATTCTGGAAGCTGCGCAGGATTACCTGGCTGAGGGATTGCGCAATAAGGAAGTTGCCCGCAAGGTGGCCGAACAACTGGGGGTTGGGAAAAACCGCGTTTATCAGCTGCTGTTGGAGCAACAGGGGGAAAAATAAAAAGAGAAAGAAAAAGAGCGCATCAACAGTCGGAGATGCGCTCTTTGCAATAAATGAGAGAGAAAAGATAAATACATTAGTATTCATCCTGGGAAAGTTTGCGAATGCAGGAACGGCAGATTGTTTTTCCGGAAAATTCAGCTAAATCCTCAGTGGCACCGCAGAAGATGCAGTTTGGATCATACTTTTTGAGGATAATCGAATCATTCTCAACGAAAATTTCCAGCTTATCTTTGCAAGCCAATCCCATGGTTCGACGTAGTTCAATTGGAAGAACGATACGGCCCAGAGAATCCAATGGGCGAACGACGCCTGTCGACTTCATAATAGCCTCCAAAAACAGTATGAATTCACTTAATTATACAATAATTTGTGCGAATATACAAATACTTTTACGAAAAAAGTAGAAAAACATCAGGATTACAAAAATAATAAGTAATTATGACAAATATGAAATAAAAATGTAACAATTGCAGAATATTTGCTTCGCTGCCGGCATAGCCATAAACAAGCAAAAAACGGGAGGCGTTATGACTACTTTCATTTGGTCGGCAATGATTTTGGGTGGAATGCTGTTGGGGGTCTGCAATGGCCGCATGGCGCTGATTTCAGAAGCAGTCTTGGGAGCGGCAGGTGAGGCGGCGGTTTTATGCGGCAGCCTGTTGGGCGTCTACTGTCTGTTTATGGGCCTGATGCGTATTGCGGAACGGACGGGGTTTGCGGCCTGGACGGCCAAGTTATGCAGAAAACCTTTATCCTGGCTGTTTCCTTCCCTGCGTAATAATCGGGAAGCGCTGGGGAGTATTGCCATGAACATTTCGGCCAACATACTGGGAATGGGAAATGCGGCAACGCCGTTTGGACTGAAGGCGATGGCAGATCTGCAAAAAATCAACGAAAATCCCCTGATTGCCAGCGATGAAATGTGCATGTTTATTTTGCTTAACACGGCTTCGGTGCAGCTATTGCCACTGACTGTCGTCTCCATGCGGGCTGCGGCGGGGGCGGCGCAACCCTGGGATATTACGCTGGGCAGCTTTCTCACCACATTGGTCAGTGCGGTGTTGGCAGTGGTGGGCGGTATGCTGGCCAGAGGGAGGCACAGATGAATACGCTTTCCGGCATCATTTCCCTGATTGCGCTGCCCCTTTTCATGACAGTGATTTTGCTGCTGGCCATGATCCGCAAGGTAGATGCCTATACCTGCTTTGCCGAGGGCGCGCGAGGCGGCATCGGCTTGTGTATCCGCACGCTGCCCCATGTGGTGGCAATGATGGTGGCAGCCAAAGTTTTTGAGGCCGCAGGTGGATTTGAACTGTTGAGCGGCATGTTTTCCTTTGTGCTGGAGCCGCTGGGGATTCCTGCAGCGCTGCTGCCGTTGATTGTCACCCGCCCTTTTTCGGGCAGCGGTGCGTTGGGAATTCTGGCGGGCGTACTTTCTGCCTTTGGGCCGGATTCCTTTGAGGCACGGGCGGCCTGCTTTTATATGGGCAGCTCGGAAACGATTTTTTACGTTGTTTCCCTGTATTTTGGCAGTGTGCGTATCCGAAAAACGCGCTACACGATCCCCATTGCTCTGGCTGCTGATTTCGCAGGCCTGTTTTTTGCGTGCTTATTTGCGAATCTCCTTTTCTGAACCGGTATAAAAAGGCATCTATTACGAAAAAATGCAGTGA
>CAMEMG010000087.1:0-6513 GCA_945927325.1 uncultured Clostridia bacterium
CGCCGCCCGGGACAGCTGCGGGCCCCCGTCAATTCATACCATTATTTATTGTTATTTTAGGTTATTTTTTTCCGAATTTGAAGGAATTCCGAGCAAATTTCAATCATTTTATTTGTTTTTAGGGCTTGCTTTTTAAAAAATTATCCCCTATAATAAAACCAGAAACATAAGGCGGCCGCCTGAAAATAGATTCCACGGAGGTATTTCTATGGGTTATATTTATTCCGACCCCGCTGCGTCTTTTTCCGACCGCATCGGCAGTGCCGATTACAGTGGCTATATTTATTCCGATCCCAACCCTTATATGAGCGGCGCCGGTTCCTCTTCCTGCATCGGCTGGGTGGATACAGAAGGCTACATCTATTCCGACCCCCGCCCCTACATGACCGGCCCTTATTCTTCCTCCTGCATCGGCTGGGTGGATGCAGAAGGCTACATCTACAACGACCCCCGCCCCTACATGCCCGGCCCTCATGCTTCCTCCTGCATCGGCTGGGTGGACAGCAGCGGCTACGTCTACAACGATCCGCGGCCGTATGTTACCGGGCGCTACGCCTCCTCCTGCATCGGTTATGTGGAAGGCAGCAACCGTCTGGCAGAGGCGGCAGGCCTGATGATGCTCAAGGGGTATTTGAGCGGAGGCGACAGCTCCGGCAGCTCCTACAGCTCCGGCAGTTCTTACAGTTCCGGCGGCTCTTACAGCAGCGGCTATTCCGGCGGCAGTTCTTCAAGCAATTCGGACGGCTGCGGCTGCCTGACCGCCATCCTCATCATCGTGCTCATCATACTGCTCTGGTAACCAGGCAGCAGAAAAAACTTTTCCCTCCCCTTGCGGGAGGTTTTTTTCTGCCCCGCGCCGCTCTACGCAGCGTCGATTGCGCGGCAGGGCGCGGTGCGCTATGATAGGGGTATGCGAAAGGAGGTTAAGATGATACAACCTGAAAAAACCGGCACCCTGATTGCCGCCCTGCGCCACGAGCATGGGCTGACCCAGCGCCAGCTGGCCGAGCGGCTGCACATCAGCGACAAGACGGTCAGCAAATGGGAACGCGGGCTGGGCTGCCCGGATATTTCCCTGATTTCCGCCCTGGCCCAGGCTTTGGAAACTGACCCGGAAGTGCTGCTGGCAGGCAGCCGCACCGAGCAGACGCACCTGCGCGGCAATCTGCAGCGCACCCGCTTTTACCTCTGCCCTCATTGCGGCAATCTGATTACCTCGATGGGCGAAATTGCTGCTTCCTGCTGCGGCAAGCGTTTGCAGGCGCTGCACCCTGCCCCGGCCGACGAGGCGCACAGCCTGCAGATCGAGCGCAACGACGGAGAACTTTTTATCACGACAGAGCACCCCATGCAAAAGGAGCACTATTTCTCCTTCCTTGCTTTGCAGATGGGTAACCAGCTGCTGCTCTGCCCCCAGTTTCCCGAATGGGAGCTGCAGGTGCGCCTGCCCGCTCCGACCCGGCGCGGACGGCTTTACTGGCATTGCACCCAACACGGGCTTTTCTATCGCGATCTTCGCTTCTGAAAAAAGCACTCCCCACGGAGTTTCCGCGCGGAGTGCCTTTTTTTACGGTTCTATGCGGGCGGACGGTGCCAAAGGCGCCTTCCGCACCAGCGCATACAGCCTGGTATTCAGCGCCCGGCCGTTTTTCACAACGCCGCAGCGCAACCTGCCCTCCAGCTTGAAGCCCGCCTTTTCCAGCACACGGCAGGAGGCGGCGTTGCTTTCAAACACCTCCGCGTAAATCCGGAGTATATCGCTATGGTCAAAGGCATATCTGCATATCTGCCTGACCGCCTCGGTTGCCAGGCCTCTGCCCCAATAGGGTTCGGCCAGGTAGTAGCCGAGCTCGGCGGTCTGCCGCGTGAGGTTGCTCCCGCGGGAAAGGCTGATGCTGCCCACCGCCTTTCCGTCTGCCGCGATGGCAAAGGCAAAGCCTTCTGCTTCCCCGGCAGAGCGATGGCGGCGATAAACTCCCATGTATACTGCTCCGTATACGGATACGGCAGGCCATCTCGCAGATATTTCTGTACGTTTGGGTTGGAGATAGCCGCCGCAAGATCGGCTGCATCCTCCGGCGTCCATGCTCTGATGCTGCAAATCCTATGTTCTTCCTCTCCCGGCGGCCTTGGCGGCCCCGCAACGTTTCATCGCCATAGGATGCCATGCCGCGCCCGCCGCCCCAAGAGCAATATCCATTGCCGGGCATTGCCGCGGCGCCTCCGGCATTTTCAAAGGCGGCTTTCCGCGCCGCACTTTGCCGGGTGCCGGGCTTACAGCTGCTTCAGAATCTGCGCGGCTTCCGCTTTGGTGATGCGGCCCTTTTTCACGGCCAGCTGCACATATTCCTGCTGCCTGCCCGCATCGCGGATGCCGAGCGCCGCCTGCAATACGCTCTGCGCTTCCTGCGTCATCTCTGCCCCCTCCTTTGCTTCTGAGGTGCTCTTTTTAGACGAACGGCCGCTCCTGCCCGAGGAAGTGGAGGCTTTGGCCTGCGCCAGAGCAAATTCCGCCGTCCAGTTGGCCTGCGCCTGTTCATCCTGCTGCTTCCGATAATAATAGTCGCGATCGGCCGCCCACTGCTCCAGATCGGTCAGATACTGCTGATATTCCCGCTCGGATAAATCGCCGTACTGCCGGTAGTAATTATTGAGGTCGGCATAGTAGTCGGCCACCGTATCGCGGTACTTTTCATATTCCCCCGCATCCAGCTCCTGCAGCAGCCCCAGCTGGTCCAGCACATCCTGATAGGAATCGCGGTAGCGGCTGTAGGCGCTTTCGTAGAGCACGGGGAGAATCCGGTTCAGCTCGGCCAGATAGCTCTGGTAGGCCTGATTGCCCGCCGTGGAAGCATAGGAGTTCCCATAGCCGCCGGTCAGTGCCGCAGCGTTGGCCATGGTATCTTCCATCGCCTGCCTGCCGCCGCGGCGATAGGCGCTTTCATACTGCCGGTAGAGCGGGTCAGCATTGGGGTCGTAAGAGAAAGCCTCCCGCTCCAGCGCCCGCTCCAGCAAAGCCTCTATCTGCTCCTGATACGGGGAGGCATAGGCTTCCTGCCTGCTCTGCTCCTTCTGCGCCAGCGTCTGCTCCATCTGCGCCAGCGCTTCCGAGCGGTTATACTGCGGGCGCCCCTGTTCATAGGCGGGCGCGGCTGCGTCTCCCGCCTGTGCCGCGCTCCCCGCAGCGCCCGTCTGCTGCTGCGCGCCGCCCTGCCGCAGCAATTTGAGCAGGGCGGTATTCTGCGCCGCCGTCCCCTGATAGCCGCTGATGCCCATCTGGGCGGCCAGTTTTTTGCGGGCAGAAAAACTGGAATCCTGCCCCTCCGATTTTAAATAATCTACAATGGATGTGCCTGTATAGGCCATAGCTTACTCTCCTTTTCTGCGGTTTTTGTGCGCGGCTTGTGCCGCCGTTGAGGCGCACCCTGTTTTTTTGCAATTTTCGCCACTTATATCATATTTCGCGCACAATTCAGTTATTTTTCACCACTAAATTGTATATTTTATGCCATTTTCAGGACTTATCCGCCACTTTTATCCACTTTTTTCATGATTCCGCCTTCCATTCGGCCATCCCTTCAGGCGATGCGCTGCCAGCAATAGACCGTGAGGTAGGGCGGCATATTGTTGTGCGCCGCGCCACCGCCCGACCAGCTGATCGAGCTGCCTTTCAGCGCACCGGAATTGGCGTTGGTCTTCCAGGTGGTCGCCCAGACGTGGTAACTGTTGCTGCCCGAACCGCCGTTATCCCAGATCATATGGTTATGCGAAGGGATCTCCGCCAGCGTCAGGGTATGCGTCGCCTCACCGCCCGTCTTCCCGCTTGCGGAGGCCGGCAACAGAAAGGCATCGGTGATGGCCTGCCAGCTGCCGCCGAACAGCAGCGACGGGTCGGCCGCCTGCATGCTCATATAAATGCTGCCCACCGGGTAGACATAGTCTAACAGGCTCCTGCCGCCAACCTGCGGCATCTGCTGCAGATAAACCGGCCACTCCACTTCCAGCCCCTGCTTTTCGCTCATTTTGCCCAGCGCCATGCCCTGCCCATCGGCGCGAATGTTGACAATGCGCTCCGCCGTCTGCAAAAGGCCCGCATAGCTGCCGGCAGTAAACGCATCGCGGATTTCCAGCAAAAGCTCGTAGGTGCTGCTGATGGCAAAGCCGGAGAGCAGGTTATCCTGCCCGGCGGTGAGCGCCGCCGAAGTGCTCCACGCCTCGGTGCCCAGCACCCTGTATTTCAATACGACTTGCGCGCTGTTATGCCCTCCGCAGGCGGAATACTGCTGGGCGAACCGCACATTCAGGCAGGTGCCGTTTTCATCCGCGGCTCCGCCGGCATCGCAGCGGAACATCTCCACCTCTGTCAGCCGCGGCGTCTCCCAGGGGTGCACGTACACGGTCTCGCTCAGCAGCGGGCTCGTCCGCCCGCGGCTATCCCGGACATACCCGGAGAAGGTGAGCGTCCCCAATTCGGAGAGCAGCGGCGTTTCCATCTGAGCGCTGCGCACCGAACAGCCGCCGCCCTCCAGCCAATAGCCGGTAACGGTGCTGCCCAGCGCCCCTGCCGCGCCTTCCAGCGCCAATTGCACTTTGCTTTTGCCCTGCACGCAGATACCCCACCCGGCGGGCACTTCGCCATCGATGCGGGTGAGGCTCAGTTCCCCCGCCGCAGGCACCACGCTTTCGGGCACCGTCAGCATCAGTGCCGCCTCCGTGCTGCCCAGCAGCGTCTGCCCGCTGTAGGTAAACAGCTGCACGGCCGCCTGCGCCTGCGCGGCATTGGGGATCGCTTCCGCAAACGCCAGCGGTACTTCCAGCGAAAGGCTGCTCTGCCCGGGCTCCGCGCTCTGCTCCAACTGTTTGCTGCCCAGCGTCAGCCGCAGCAGATGGCGGTAGGCGGCATCGCGGGCAGTGATGCCCAGCGCAAGGGTGCTGCCCAGCTCCGCGCTTTCCGGGCAGGAAAGCCGGGAAAGGCGGGCGATGGCCGGCAGCGCCACAGTCCCGCTGACGCTGCCGCCGCTGATATAGGTCGAGCGGGTGCTGAAGCTGCCTGCGATGGTGATGCTTTTGCTGCCGTCGTCATTATGGGCGACCTCCCCTTCAAAGCTGCCCAGCAGGTGCAGATTGGCGGAAGAAGTAAAATCATAAGCGCCGTTTTCCACCTTGCTGCCGCCGCTCCCGTCTACGGAAAAATCGGAAGAAAGCCCGTTTCCGTATTTGGTGGAGGAGCTCTGCCCCTCCCGCAGCGCCGCATATAAGTATGCCTTCACGCAGCTGGTGTTTTCCGTTGCGTTCTGCGCCGTCACGCAATATTCTGCCCAGACGTCTATCCGGCTGCCGTTCGTGCCGGTGCCTGCTCCGTTGAGGATGGTATATCCGCTGTGAACCGGTGTGATCCTTGCCATTGTTACCCCTTTTCCTGATGCAGCCTGCGCTGCCCTCTGCAAATTTTCCCGAGTGGGTTTGTGTTGCCCCAGCCAAAGTGCCGTATGAAATTACTTTTTCTCATGCGCGGGCTGAGGCGCCTGCCAAAACGCCATATGAAATTCCATTGTCTATGCCTCTGTTTCGCCGCTGCGCCGCACCAGCGAGAGGCTGCCGTTGGGCTCTGTCTGAAAATCGTAATAGCCCCGCGCCGCGCTGCCCACCGTCAGGCCGTCGGCCACCTGTGCGCGGGTAATGTACATCTTATGATTGCTGATATAGGCGATCTCCACGCCGCTCTGCATAAAAGAGAGCCGCGCATTGCCCAGCAGGGAGGTAAAGGGGCTGCCCAGCTCGCCCAATTCGATGCCCTCCGCGCCGAAACGGATATAGGTTTGCAGCTGCCCGATCAGCTGCGCCAGCTTGCCATCCACCTCCAGCGTATAGGCATTGGCTTCATCAAAACGCAGCGTCAGGTGCCGGGCCGTCTGCTCCAGTGCCGAGCGCAGACTGCGCTCCAGGGCGGCCGTCTCGGTTTTCGCGGCATATTGCTCCGAAACGGTGCTGAGCAATGTCGCCTGCCCCGCCTCCAGCCTGACATCCACCGATTTGCGCACCTGCTCCGCCGAAGCCACAATCTCCTGCCCCAACGCTTCCGCCTGCTTTTTCTGCTGCTGTTCGATGCGCGCTGCTTCCTCCACCGCCTGCTTCGCCTGCGTCTCCGCCGTGCGCAATGCCTGCGCCGTCTCTGCCGAAAAGTTATCCGTATCCAGATGATTGAGCACGTAGTTGAGCTGCTCGGTCAGGCTATACATATAATCGGCGAGGCGCTTTACCTGCGCCCGCTCGCTCTCGGCCCCAAAAGTCCGGGGAAATTCCAGATTCATACCCTTCCTCTTTTCTTTTTTCTCTTGCGGTTTGCGTTGCTTTTCTCGTGCGGTTTGTGCTACCGTTGGCGGAAGTAACATGTAATTCTGTCTGTTCGCCGCCGCCTTTTCTCGTGCGGTTTGCGCTACCGCTGGCGGAAGCCACCTGTAATTCTGCCTGTTCGCCGCCGCCTTTGCTCGTGCGGTTGGTGCTGCTACTGGC
>CAMEMG010000088.1:0-6327 GCA_945927325.1 uncultured Clostridia bacterium
TCTTTAGAACCAAAATCAACTGAATATGCAACATTCTCCTCTGCCGAAAACAAAAACCTTTCTTTATCGAAGCAAAGCGCCATTTTTCTTGCTTTTCTGATCTGTACAGCAGCTTCTGCCAAGTCTTCCGCTTGCCTGATTTCCATCTGCTTGGCCTTCTGTGCTCGCTCCCGTTTCAAACCCAATCGTTTAATCATAGATTGAAAGCCAAAAGAATCCAGCACCTCATAAAGGCGCTGGGAATCCAGCCCTTCAAAACGCAGCTCCTGCATATCAACATGCAACGGCACATTGCGGTCGATCGTTGCCAGTTGCTTTGAAAAAAATGCGCTTTCTTTACCGTTTTCAACTTTTTCCCGCATTTTATTTTTGGGTAATTCATCTATCCGTTCGTAAATCTGCTCGACACTCCCAAATTGATGCAGCAATTTCAGCGCCGTCTTCTCTCCTATGCCGGCAATTCCAGGAATATTATCCGAAGCGTCACCCATCAATCCCTTCATATCGACAATTTGCCACGGTTCCAATCCCAGCATTTCCTGCAGATGCTCGCGATCGTACACTTCGATCTCGCTGACTCCTTTTTTAGTCAACATAACTTTGGTATGCTCAGAAATCAGCTGCAGGGAATCCCGATCCCCCGTATAAATACACGAATCCATGCCCTCTGCATCTGCCCGCGCGGTCATCGTTCCTATAATATCATCCGCTTCATATCCCTGTATTTGCAAAATTTTAATATTCAGTAAATTCAATGCCTCTTTGATCAGAGGAAATTGCTCCAGCAACTCTTCTGGCGTTTTCGACCGTGTTGCTTTATAACCGGCATACATTTTCTTGCGAAAGGTCGGTCCTTTCAAGTCAAAAGCAACCGCCATATACTGCGGCTGTTGTTCCTGCACCAGGTTCAGCAGCATGGAGAAAAAGCCGTATGCCGCATTAACCTGCACGCCATTATCCATATTCATTGGCGGCAGCGCATGAAAAGCCCGAAAAATCAAGCTGTTGCCATCTATCATAATCAATTTATCTGCCATTGTCGTTCCTCAATTCCTTTTATTGTTATCCTTGTGTAAAAGAAACTTTTTTATTCTTTCTCATCAAAATAGTTTCTGCGTATTGTTTCCCGCGCACGGGATAATCTGGACTTAACGGTTCCTTTGGAAACTGCCAGAATCTGTGCAATTTCCTCATAAGAATATCCATCTATATCTCTCAGAATGATCACTTTCCGTTGTGGTTCGGGCAATGCTTCAATCAATGTCAGCAAATTCTTTAGTCGTTCCCTTTGTTCAACAAAATCTTCGCCGTGCGCTTCTGAAAACACCATATGAAATTCACTGGCTTCCATACTGTATTCTCTACCATGCATTTTACTCCGTTTCCGTAAAAAATCCAGAGCTGTATTCTTGGTAATGGCATATGTCCAGGTTGAAAAAGCCGATCTGCCATGATATTTTGCAAGCGCACGATAGATTTTAATTGCCGCTTCCTGAGCCACATCCCAGGCATCCTCGCTGTTTCTGCAAAATCTTAAGGCAACAGCATAAATTTTATTTTGATATCGCTCCAGCAATTTCTGAAACGCCTGCATATCTCCCTTTTGTGCCAGGGCAATCAATTGATTTTCATCCATATTTTTATCTCTTTTATCTCTTGACTAAAGCAAGTCTATATGTTATTATAATTTGCGTGAGCCGAAGTGATGGAATTGGCAGACGTAGTGGACTCAAAATCCACCGGTAGCGATACCGTGCCGGTTCGAGTCCGGCCTTCGGCACCAAATGAGAGTATTTTTGAGAATACTCTCATTTTTTTATATTCCATTCTTTTTATCCGTTTGAATACAAAAACGCCTCTATACATTCCAGCCCTGTCTTTGCATCTTATCAGCTACTTGCACCAGCAATTGTTTTCTGTTTTTATAATCAGGGCAATAAACTTTTACTCGCTCCCAAAATGCTGGAGAGTGATCCAATATCTGCAAATGTGCCAATTCATGAATTATCACATAATCAATCGCTTCTGGAGGAGCCTGCATTAACCTCCAGCTAAAAGCAATATGCCCCTGACTATTGCAAGAACCCCACCGCTTTTTTGCACTGGAAATTTTTAATTGCGTATATTTACATTGCATAATTTGCGCCCAATAGGCCGCCCGCTTTCCCAAAATTGCTTTTGCCTGGCTTTTGTACCAGGCAATCACTTTTTTTCGTTCCTGCTGTGGTTCCGTCGATTCCGGCAGATAAATCTCCTTTGCCGTCAGAAGAATTTCTTTCTCCTGCCATACATGAACAGCATACTCTTTTCCCATAAAGGGCACAGATTCCAACCACTGTGCTCTATTATTTTTCTGCTCCAACGCCAACTTCAAATGCTGCTCGATCCATTCTTCATACTTTTGCACAAACTGCTCAATAACCTCTTGCCTCAGATTGAGCGGTGCTTCAACCAGGATCTCAGCATCCGGTGTAATACTGAGCTTTAAACTTTTACGATGCGTTCTTTTAACTTGATAAGTATACATATTTTCCTATATTAACATAGTTTTTTCTATAATATCATATTTACCTCATAAAGTAAACTGAAGCGTTTATTACAATAGAGACATAAAAAAAGCAGCCTACCTTAAGCAGGCTGCTCTCTCATTTTTTCTTGTCGGCATTTCAGGAAATAGCTTCTTTAAAAGCCTTGGCCATCGCTGCAGGATCTTCTGCGCGGGTAATTGCCCCACCCACAATAATAAGATCGGGATCATACTTCTTAACAATAGGCAAGCGTTCCAGCGTGATGCCACCGGCAATTGCCAATTTTGCTTTGAATTTTACACTGGCAATTCGTGCCAATACATCTTCGAATTTCATAAAACCAACGGAATCGGTTGCCACGTGTGCGCTTACGTAATCGACGCCCACCTGATCCAATTTTTCCTTATGCACAGTATAGTCAGGAACATGCATCAAATCTGCCATGACATAATGCCCTTCTCCTGCCTCTCGTGCTGCGCGCACAGCACCTGCCAGAGTCGGTTCATCTGCGTAACCAACAACTGTGGAAATATTGGCACCGTACTCAAATACTTTCTTGGATATTCCGTATCCACCATCCACGATCTTCACATCTGCCAAAATCTGGATATTAGGATATTCTTTGCGAATTGTCTCAACCAAACGGTATCCATAGGTGCCCATAAAAGCAGTACCCAATTCGACAATATCCGCATAGTCCTTTACCTGATCAATCAGTTCTCTAGCCCTTTCCAGGGTATCGACATCCAATGCCACCTGCAGTTTCATATCCAGCTTCTCCTTACAATGCTATATAGTCTACAAATCAATTAAGCCTCGTAGAATGTCTTCGCTACTGCTACCGGATCCTCCGCTTCCTTAATTGCTCTGCCAATAATGACATGATGCGGGTTGCACTTCAGGACAGAAGGAATATTTTCTACCTTAATTGCGCCCGAGAGCACCAGCTTCGCATCAAATTTGCACTTTTTAATTTCTTCCATCATTGCATCCAGGCGGCGAGTTGTCTCAGCCTGCCCATCGCGGGAATCATCACCAGAAAGATGCGCACAAACATAGTCAGGTTTCAAACGGTTAATCTTATCTACCACTGCAGCATAATCCGGTTCAGCAACCAAGTCTACAAAGCATTCTTTACCGGTCTCACGGCATGCGCGAATAGCTTCGGCAATCGTCTTTTCTTTTGCACGCGAGCAAACTGTAATGATATCAGCACCTGCTTCCAGGCAGGGAAGTCCAACTTTATAGCCGGAGTCCATAATCTTGATATCTGCCAAAATTTTCTTCTCCGGGAATTCCTGTTTGAACTCTCTGATTGCCATATGACCATATTTAGCAATAAACTCTTCGCCCAGCTCAATGATTTCAATGTAATCACGGATCTGATTAGCCAGTTCGATACCTCTTGCAAGACTAATGCAGTCCACTGCAAACTGTACTTTCATGTTTTGTTCCTCTTTCCTTCTTGAAATAGTTATTTTTCTCGGTTTAACCGATTAAAACCAACATTCCACCAATATTGATTATATCACATATATTGGCTTGCTCAAACAATTTTCTCTCACACACGCTATACTTTTTGTGCAAGAATTTACAGCATACCTTCGTTTGCTATTCTCAAATCATCGTTCGCCATTATATTACATCGTCATGTTTCAACTGTCAACATTAAAACACAGTACGCAGCCAACAATTTGATATTATCAAATATATATTCGTTATTATAAAAAGCTTCTTTACTTTCTCTCAATACATCATTATAATATAATATAAATTTCTGATATACGAGGAGTTTTAGCAAAGATATGGACGCTGTAAAAAAAACAGGTAAAAATATTCAATCAGTGCAGCGAGCAATCGATATTCTGAATTGTTTTACTGCTGCTAACCCTGCCCTTTCCTTGGGTGAAATCAGTGCACGGCTGCAACTCAATAAAGCTACCGTTCACGGTATTCTCAATACTTTGCATAATAATGCCTACGTCTCTCAGAATTCCAAAGGGCAGTATTTATTGGGGCGCGCATTTTTCGCCAAAACAGCATTGACAAACAGTTCTGTTACCAGCAAGTTGCTTGATTCGCTTTCTGCTCCTTTGCAGGAAATATGCAATAAATATCAAGCCTCCGGAATTGTTTCTACTATTATTAATTACAATTTGCAGCGAATTCATATGATCACACCCACAAACAGTGCCTTTGTTCTGCAGCCTTCAGCACAGAGCGGCCCTCTATATGCTATGGCCAGCGGCAAATTAATTCTTGCTTATTCCGATTCAGATTTTTTGCATGATTATCTTAGCAGAACTGCTTTAGTTCCGTTAACTTCCAAAACGCTCTCCGACAGCAATGCTTTACAAGAAAATCTGGATAAAATCCGTTCTTCCGGCTGCGCTTATGAGCGCGATGAACTTGCCGAAGGAATTTCCTCTATTGCTGTGCCGATTTTCGATTCTATGCATAAAATTTACGCTACCATCAGTCTGACGGGTATGACTGCACCTATCCTCAGCGAACAAGATAACATTGCTAAAAAATTAACAGAACTCCGCGATACTATAGAATCGCAGTGCTTTATTTTTTAAAATTTTCCACATACATTTTTCATAAGTTTATTCAGAATACACAAATCCGCCTTCTTTCTTGCTTTCCAAAAAAGTTCAAAGGCGGATTTATTTTTTCGCATAAACTACAATGAGCTCTCAGGCCTCAAAAAAAGCTTTAGCAATTTTTACAGGATCTTTAGCTCTGGTAAGTACGCCTCCCAAATTCACATGATATGGATTGCAAGCACGAATCTCCGGCAGATATTCCAACGTCAGTCCGCCCGAAAGTACCACTTTATTTTCAAATCCCAGCTTTCCCATCAACTTAATGGCATCCTTTCGCGCATAAATTCCCGGCTCATCCTTAAAAATGCCACCGCTCAGGTGTGCACAGACATAATCGGCACCACTTTGATTCACAAAATCAACATATTTATGATAATCGCGTGGATCTACGCCAATTAAATCAATCCAGGATTCTTTTCCTGCTTCTTTGGCTGCTCGCACCAATCCCAAAGAACAATCCGGATCTGCGGCAGCGCAAACAGTCACAATATCGGCGCCAAGTTCAAAAGCCTCTTTGCCCATGGAATATCCGCCATCCATAATCTTCAGGTCTGCCAAAATCTTTTTTTCCGGAAAAATCTGTTTCATCAACGAAATAGCTTTCAAAGACTCTCGAAGCAATACCCCATCACCAATCTCAATAATTTCCACATATTCCCGTATCAAATTGGCAATCCGGATTCCATCCCCCAATGCCTTATCAATTGCATACTGTATCCTCATCTTTCTCATCCTTTCTCTTTTTGAAAAAATATTGTATATATTTCTAATTTATATTCGACACACCATCAGGAATTCCTGCCTGCTTGTTCGCTCTCCAGATCCGTACTTTTTCCAAAACCCAATCCGTCACTTTAGCAAACAGTCTATTTACAGGCCATAACAAAGCCAGCATTCCCATTCCCCACGCAGCAATCTCCCAAGATATCCGGTCAAAAAAGAAGAGATCTTTAAAAAGAATAGCCGCCACTCCAAACGCAGTCATCAATCCTGCATAAACAAGCCCTTTCCACAGATTAAATGGCCTCATTACTTTAAACAGTACGTAAAAAGCCGAAATACCCGCAGCCATTGTACACAACATGGCTATTTTTCCCTCTTGCCAATGCAAAATTTTTCCCAATATGCAGAAAATCAATACATATAAAACAATACAAGGGACTACGACAAAAAAACTTTCTGTCACAGTC
>CAMEMG010000089.1:0-6215 GCA_945927325.1 uncultured Clostridia bacterium
AGTTATCACTTGATATTGTTATCAAGTTGGTATCCCCTCTTAATCCTTTCTAATTTCAAATCTCAAAACAAAAACTCCCAACAGGTTGGGAGTTTTTGTTTTCTCTATAATATTTTTATTCTTGTCCGCACAAATTTCTAAGTTTATGCAACGCTTCTGCCAGGCCACCCACCTCATCAATGATTCCCACATCTACAGCCTGAGCACCGATCAGTACCGTTCCAATATCATCTGCCATTTGATTTTTGTTATTCATCAGTGCTTGAATCTGTTCCTGAGAAATGTTTGCATTTTCACTGATAAAACGCAGGATGCGTTCCTGCATTTTTAAATAATATTCAAAGCTCTGAGGCGAAGTAATAAACAGGCCGTTCGTGCGTAAGGGATGCACCGTCATACATGCGGTCGGCACAATAAAGGAATAATCCGAACTAACTGCCAAAGGTACCCCAATACTGTGTCCACCACCCAAAACCAGACTAACACTGGGCTTACTCATGCTGCGGATTAATTCTGCAATTGCCAAACCTGCTTCCACATCTCCGCCCATTGTATTCAAAATTATAAGAATTCCTTTTACCGCCTGATCCTGCTCCATTTCTGCCAGTAAAGGAATCAGATGCTCGTATTTAGTTGCTTTATTTTGAGGAGGCACCAGCGTGTGCCCTTCGATTTGGCCGATGATATTAATCAGGCGAATTCCATCTTCCAGCTTTGTTGCTCCTAATTCCCGCAATGCATCCTTATCAGATGGTTGTTCTGATTCGCTATCGTTTGTTAGCGTTTCCATTTGCTGCGTTTTCTGCATAAAAAATCTCCAAACCTTTTTTACTTAGTTTGAAGATTTTATCTTTGAATTATTCGTATCGCCTTTATTCCTGAGGAAGCACCCAGCCTGTACACATTGCTTCTTCCTGCAATACCCGCTCAGTAAGCCTTTGCATATCTTTCAAAGTGACATTCTGTACGTTTGCCAACATTTCTTCTTCCGGAATAATCCGCTCCAGTAGCAATGCATTCCTGCCCAACTGGTTCATTTTGGCAGAAGTACTTTCCTGCCCCATAATATAGCTGGCCGTAATCTGCGTCTTGGTGTGCTCCAGTTCCTCCTCCGAAATCCCATTTTCTCTCAAAACCCGTACTTCCCTCAAAATTGCCTGCTTTACCAGTTCTGTTTTCTCTGCCGAAATACCCGCATAAATCACCAGCGCACCGGCTTGATAATACATGGAGGGATAAGCATAGACCGAATAAGCTGCACCCAACTCCTCTCTGACTTTTTGGAAGAGGCGCGAACTCATTCCGCCACCCAAAACATTTGCTAAAATGGAAAATGCATAACGATCGGCATCGCCAATGCCCGGCCCGGGAAAAGCTATGCCCAGATGCGCTTGTTCAATATCCTTATGAACACAAAATTCCTTTTTAACCGGCTTCCAATCGATCGCCGGCACATATTTTCTCCCCTCTCCTTTGGAGGGCACACTTTTTAACTTTTCTTCCAGCTCAGCAAGCAGTTTTTGTATGTCATAATTTCCCACCGCTGCCACTACAATATTTTCCCCGTAGTAATGCTTACTGCGGTAATCCAGAATTTGTGCACGCGAAAAGGTTCGAATATTTTCTGCCGGCCCCAATATCGTCCGCGAAAGTTCAGTCCCCGCAAAAAATTCTTCGGATAAGCGATCCATCAGTAAATCATCCGGTGTATCCAACGACATTGCAATTTCTTCCAAAATAACGCCGCGTTCTTTTTCCACCTCTTTTTCCGGAAAAACAGAATGGCAAAACATATCTGTAAGAATATCTACTGCTTCACTCAATTTTGAATCGATGGCTTTTACATAATAGCAAGTCATCTCCTTAGATGTATAAGCATTGGATTGTATTCCGAGGTTATCAAATTCCGCCGCGATTTGTTTATAATTACGCGTTTCTGTCCCTTTGAAAAAAAGATGCTCTAAAAAATGGGAAAGTCCGTTTTCCTGCTCCAACTCTGTTGCAGAACCTGCCTTTACCCAAATCCCCACCGAAGCCGTCCGTGCCTGAGGGATATATTCTCCATAAAAGCGAATCCCATTCGCTAAGGTTTGCTGTTGATACATATAAACCTCCTTTTTTCATTCTTTGATAAAAAAGGCGGCATAAGCCGCCTTTTTCCTGCCTTTTATTCCTGTTCGGAAGCGTTGAAGCGATCCAGATCTTCCTGCGTTACGCCACGGTGTATGAGATTGATGCGATGCTTCTCATCAATTCCCAGAACCTTAACCAGGATTTCTTCCCCTTCCTTCACAACGTCTTCTACTTTCTCGACCCGTTCCTTGGCCAACTTGGAAATATGCACCATGCCTTCCTTACCGGGCGCCAGTTCCACAAAAGCACCTATAGGTATAATGCGCGTTACTTTTCCCTTATATACATCGCCTGCCTTAATATCTCTGGCAATACCCATAATAATAGCTTTTGCCTTTGCAGCTGCAGCCGCATCCTCGGTCGCAATAGAAACGCGTCCGTCATCTTCAATATCGATCTTGACACCGGTATCGGCAATAATCTTGTTAATCGTCTTACCACCGGAACCAATGACTTCACGGATCTTATCGGGATTGATAGTAAATTGCGTAATCTTAGGCGCATACTTTGAAAGTTCTTTTCTTGCTTCAGGCAACACTTCATTCATTTTGCCTAAAATATGCAGACGTCCGCGCAATGCCTGAGCCAAAGCCCGCTCCAGGATTTCCTTATCGATGCCCTTGATCTTGATATCCATCTGAATAGCAGTAATACCTTTATCCGTACCTGCCACCTTGAAGTCCATATCACCCAGGAAGTCCTCCAAGCCCTGAATATCGGTCAGTACAACTACCTGATCCTCTTGCTTGATCAGTCCCATTGCAGTACCTGCTACCGGCTTCTTCATGGGGACACCTGCATCCATCAATGCCAGAGAGCTTGCACATATGCTGGCCTGAGAAGTAGAACCATTGGAGCTCAACACTTCGGACACGGCACGAATTGCATAGGGGAACTCTTCCTCCGAAGGAAGCATGGGAACGATTGCTCTTTCTGCCAGCGCGCCATGACCAATTTCTCTTCTGTTAGCGCTGCGCAGCGGCTTAGCTTCCCCTGTAGAATAAGGCGGCATGTTATATTGATGCATATAACGCTTAAATGTCTCATCCGAAATGCCATCCAGAGTTTGTCCATCACCAAGCGGCCCTAAGGTAACCAGATTCATGACCTGCGTCTGCCCTCTGGTAAAGACGGCACTACCGTGTGTTCTGGCAAACAAGCCTGTCTCGCACCAAATGGGGCGGACATCTTCATAACCTCTGCCATCAGGGCGAACGCCCTCTTTCACGATCTTTTCCCGAACGATTTCTTTCATGACAGCGTACAGGCTGTTATCGATATCTGCTTTACTATCCGGAAATGCTTCAGCAAAATACTCTGCCGCTTCTGCCTTTACCTGCGCTTCCCTTGTCTCGCGTTCAGTGCGGTCAAAGGTATCCATAGCCCAACGCATACGATCATAGAACTTTTCCCGAACCTGTACATCCAGCTCTTCCGGAACGTGGTACAATTCATAGGGTGCTTCCGGTTTGCCGATCTCTTCCTTGATATTGGAAATGAATGCACAAATTTTCTTAATTTCCTCATGGGCAAAAAGAATTGCTTCCAACATCTCGCTTTCCGTTACTTCCTTAGCACCCGCTTCTACCATCATGATGGCATCCTTGGTACCAGAAACAGTAAGGTGCATTCTGGAAGCCTCGCGCTGCGCGGAATCAGGGTTAATGATATATTTTCCATCGACCATGCCTACTACCACAGAACCGGTCGGGCCCTGGAAAGGAACACCTGCAATGGAAAGCGCTACAGAAGAACCGATCATTGCATATACTTCCGGCGGAATCTCAGGATCCACAGAAAGTACCGTTGCAATTACCTGTACATCATTAAAATAGCCCTTGGGGAACAAAGGACGCAAAGGTCTATCAATTAATCTGCAGGAAAGAATTGCTTTCTCAGAAGGGCGGCCTTCTCTCTTAATAAACCCTCCGGGGATCTTTCCTACGGAGTACATTTTCTCTTCAAATTCAATGCTCAGCGGGAAAAAGTCAATTCCCTCTCTGGGCTCTTTTGCTGCCGTAGCCGTGACCATTACAGCCGTTTCACCGCATCTGACGATACAGGAACCTCCGGCCTGACCACAGTACTTGCCGGATTCAACTATCAGTTCTCTTCCGCCAAGTTCCATTTTAAATACATGATTTTCTACCATTACTACCTCCTGCAGGCACTGCCTGCTATCTCTATATTACCTTTATTGGGAACAAAATTAACTTATGGGTAAAACCATAATATCACACCGGAAGCTGTGTTTATAAATATAGAGCGGGAACAACTCCCCGCTCTATATCCAATACAATCCAATAATATCCTATGCTTATCTTCTAAGACCAAGCTTAGCAACCAAAGCTCTGTATCTTTCGATATCCTTCTTTTTCAGATATTCCAACAAACCTCTTCTTGCACCGACCATTTTCAGCAGACCACGTCTGGAATGATGGTCTTTCTGATGAGACTGCAGATGTTCGTTGAGATGGTTGATGCGCGCAGTCAGCAAAGCAACCTGCACTTCAGGAGAACCAGTGTCACCCTCATGCGTTGCATACTCAGCAATAATTGCGCTCTTGTCGATTTTTTCCATAAATGCCTCCCTAAAATTTAAAATCGCCGATAACTCAGTATCGCGTCGGGTATTCGCAAAACAGAGTACTCGGTTTAACACGAATGCATTGTATCATAGAATATGCCCATTGTAAAGAGCATTTTATGCGAAAAAATGCCTATATAAAAGGCGTTAGCTCATTTTTTCAAAAAAAAGGCGCGCTTGTTCCTTATCTCTGGCAATTGCTTGCTGCAATGCCTGCAAGTTATGAAATGGTTGTTCTGGCCGCAAAAATCGCAACAACTCCACTCTAATCGTTTTTCCGTAAAGTTCTGCATCCAGTTGCAGAATATTGGTTTCAATAGAAATATCCTCTCCGTTATGCAATGTCGGCCTTCTGCCAATATTGGTAATTCCACCAAAGGCTTTCCCCTCCAGCCAGACACGTGCAATGTAAACTCCGTTGGGAGGCATTACCTTTTCTTTCGGTGCATAGATATTGGCAGTAGGAAATCCGAGCGTGCGCCCCACTTCCCTTCCATGAACAATTTCACCGGTAATCGCATATGGATATCCAAGCAAATGTTCTGCCAATTCCATTTTTCCCGCACGCACAGCTGCCCGAATACGGGTACTGCTGACAGCATCTCCCTCAAGATCGACCCGATCTATAATGGCTGCTTCTGCCCCATGCGCCGATGCATATTGTTGTAAAAAGGCCACGTCTCCCGCCGCGCCATCACCAAATCGGAAGTTATAGCCTGCAACCAAGACCTTTGCATGTAACCGGTTCAGAACTTCTTCCATAAAAGCTTCTCTGCTCTGATGCGCAATACTGCCGTCAAACGGTTGGATACACAGATAATCGATTCCCATTTTTGCAAAGTTCTGAATTTTTTCTTTTTCGGTAAACAACACATACTGTTCTCCACCAAAATGCGCAGAAGGAAGATTGGAAAAAGTATACACCATACTGCACAGCCCCTTTTGGCGGGCAATCTCTTTTGCCCGTTCTATAATGCGGCAATGCGCATGATGCAGCCCATCGAACGTTCCCAAAGCCACAACAGTATGCATTTGAAATATAGTATTTTCAGTTACAATCTGCATATATTTTCCTTAATAAAGCGGTATTTTCAATTTAGGGCGCCCATCCTCTTCCACTCCAATGCCGTAAAACGTATTGCCGCAATACAGGGCAAACTGGCCTGAGGGCATGGGGTGCGCTGCCGTCAAAACCTGTCCATGCTCTATGGCAAACCGCTGCTCTTCTCCCAAATGTACTGCTGACAGTTGAGCCACTGCCTGCTCAGGGGAAATACAAAAAGAAGTATCCCCTGCCTGCACCATTTCTGACACCTCATCCAGAGTATAGGCATGCTGAATATCATAATCACCAGATCGCTCCCGCACCAGCAACGAAGTGTAAGCCAGTTCTCCCATAGAGGCGGCAATATCCTCCACCAGGGTTCGTACATACGTTCCTTTCGAGCAGTGAATACGCAGCAAAAATTGTAAAGCACCCGTCTGTTCGAACACT
>CAMEMG010000090.1:0-6212 GCA_945927325.1 uncultured Clostridia bacterium
CGGGAGATGCCAAAGTTGATAATAAGAAAGATAAAGCCCATTTTGGTAAAAAAGCAGTGAGGCTGGCTCATGAAGAAGCAGAAGAATTGGTCGGTCATGCAGTAGGCGGCGTGTGTCCTTTTGCGGTGAAGGAAGGCGTAGAAGTATATCTGGATGTTTCGTTAAAACGCTTCCAAAATGTATATCCGGCCTGCGGCAGCAGCAACAGTGCGATTTGCCTGACTATTCCGGAATTGGAATGCTATTCCGGTTTTATGGAATGGGTCGATGTCTGTAAGGGATGGCAGGAAGAAGGCGGACAGGAATAATGCGGGCTGCAATCAGCAGCTCCACAATGACCGGGCAGTTGCTGCCGGTTTTAGGGTGGGCCTTCTGTTTGCTCGACAAAAGATGGATAGATGAGCATGAGAAAATGCGCTATAATATATACACAACTGCCTAGGAGGAAAGCACTATGTATAGTTCGGAATGGAAGACACCTGTACTTACGGTAAAAAATAAAAAGTATTATTTGAAAGATGAAGTAGATGTGCTTCTTCAGCAGTTGCATGAGCAATGGAAGGAGCAGCAGCAGGAATTGGAAGATTGCCGGGAGGCTTTGGCGAATTATCAGGCGCAGGAACGCAGGATTGCGAGTGTGCTGATTTCCAGTCAACAGCTGGCCGAGCAGCAAGTCCAGCTGATGCGGGAAAAAGCAAAAGAAGAATTGCTTGTTCAGGAAGATAAACGCAGAAGAGTGGAACGAGCGACGGCCTTGATGTTGAAACAGCAAAAGGAAAGTAAGGCGGTTTATTGCCGTCAATTGCAGGAAATCTGCGATCGGATCCAAGGAGAATTGCTGCCTATGTTGTCAGCGGAAGAAGTAGAGGATGAATCCGGAGTATGATGTGGTTGGTGGTCGCAGGTCTGCTGGGAGCTATAGGAATTCTGCTTATCGTTTCCTTTTTTTGTTTTCGTTTTGCGATTCGGGCCGGCCGTATCAACGATTACAGCATCTGGGAAACAGCGGATAAAAGCATCTATCGAGATTTTCACAGTATGATTTCCGAAAATGCGCGTTGGGCAGATCAGGCTGCCTACAAACAGGTGTCGGTGCAGAGTTTTGATGGATTGACGCTTTATGCCCGTTATTATGAGGGGGATTCTCAGGCAGATATGCCCTATATCCTTTTATTTCACGGCTATCATTCGGTAGGCAGAACCGATTTTGGCGATGTATTGCGTTTTTACCATCAGAAAGGTTATCATGTCCTGCTGGTGGATGAGCGCGGGCATGGGTTAAGTCAGGGAAAATATATCGGATTTGGCGTATTGGAATGTCGGGATTGCCTCAGCTGGATAGAATATTTGCAGGCGCGCTTTGGACAACAGGTTTCAATTTTTTTGGAGGGAGCTTCCATGGGAGCGACGACTGTCCTGATGGCCTGCGGGCTTTCGCTGCCAGGTAATATTTGCGGCGTGATTGCGGATTGCGGATTTACTTCCCCGTGGGAGATTTTGCGCCATGTTTTGCGCAGCCAGTATCATCTTCCGGCTTTTCCTCTGTTATGGCTGATAGATTGGTGGGCGCGTTTGCTGGCAGGCTATAGCCTGAAACAGGCAAGCACACCGGAAATTCTGAAACATACACAGATACCTGTACTTTTTCTGCATGGCAAGGCGGATCAACTGGTGCCTTGTGAAATGACTTTGCAGGCTTATGAAGCATGTGCCGCTCCAAAACATCTATGTCTGGTAGAAAATGCCTTCCATTGTGGAAGTTATCTATTGGAAAAAGAACGTTGCCAAAAGGAATTGGAGCACTTCTTGCAGTACTATGGGAAAAGCGGTGCACATGGCAAAACGAATAAAGAAAGAGAGAAAAACATTAAATGATTCCCTATATGATTTGTGTTGTGCTTAGTTATTTTTTTGGCTGTATCAACCCCGCTTATTTATTGGCCAAGAAAAAAGGGAAGAATATTCTGACGATGGGTTCTCGTAATCCGGGGGCTTCCAATACGATGTTGAATTTTGGCTGGGCTGCGGGAATTTTAGTTGGTTTCTGTGATATCCTGAAGGCCTGCCTTGCGGTATTGATTTGTAAAACGCTCTTCCCGGCACTTCCTTATGTGGGTTATGTTGCCGGCATCTGTTGCATTATAGGGCATATGTATAACGTATTTTTGCGGTTCAGAGGCGGCAAGGGCCTGGCTTCCCTGATGGGTATGATGCTGATTTTGGATTGGCGTTGTTTTTTGCTGTTGGGAGCGCTGATTATAGTAATTACGGTTTTAACCAGATATATCGCAATTGCAACATGCAGTGTGGCAATCTTGTATCCTGTTTATTTGATATGGGTGCACTCGGATATTTGGCTGCTGTTGATGATGATGGCGATTGCCATACCTATTTGTTATAAGCATATCGAAAATTTTAAGCGAATTGCCAGTGGAGAAGAAGCTGCACTGAAAATGAAATAGGGTAGGGGTGCAGGCGCACGAGCATTTTAGTTGAGAAATGTAAAGCGATTGACGGAAAGAAAAATGTTCGAATGATTTTGAAATGATTCGGGCATTTTTTTATCTAATATTCTATTGTGCGTTGCACAATTTTAATATAATCGGCATAAAGGGTGAGGCAATTGGCAATGAAGGAAGATGTTATAGCAAAATTAACGGCAAAAGATGATCAATACGCTTGTGCCTTCGCTGATAGGATTATATCGGAAAGCCGGAAAACGAATCAGTGGTATGCATATTTTGATGAATTTGCTTTGCTGTTAAATCATTCAAAGTCCCTGGTGCGGAATCGAGCGTTGCATATTCTTGCGGCAAATGTTCAATGGGATAAAGCAGATCGATTTGCTTCTATTTTGCCCTGCTATCTTGCTCATGTCACAGATGAAAAACCGATTACGGCAAGGCAGTGTATCAAAGCGTTAAGGCAAGTGGGGCAGGCTAAGCCGCAATATATTCCCGAGATCATGTCAAGCCTGAGAACGGTCGATTTATCGAATTATAAGGATAGTATGCGCCCGTTGTTAGAAAAGGATATTGCAGAAACAGAGGAATTTTTGAAATCTGGCAGTCTATCGGAAAATACCTGAAATGCTGTTGGTTTGGGAATTTTGTTTTGTGAGAGGCTTTATTTGCTTTTGATAAACAGCTGCGCTTCCTCAATTTTCAGAGGAATATACTGAATAAGCGCAAATAGTCTGTGAACTTGTTGTTTGTTAAGCGATGAGGTTGATTCATTTAAATATAGGTCAAAAAAATCCCCCGTTCGGTTTCGAGAAGGCGTGCGGAGGATTTTTGTTTTCAATGTTGAACTGTCTGAGCTATGATTTATTCTGTGGTAATATCAGCATATTGAGTAAGATGATTCAGAAAAGCTTTGCCGGCGGCGGAAAGATATGCATGAGGATTATGCACAATGGCGATACTGGAAGAAAGGGCAGGATTTTGAATGGTACGATAGACGGATTGAGCGTTTTGCAGTAATGAAAGAGCCGAATGTGGAACAACCCCGACTCCCAACCCTTCCTCGGCCAAGCGGATCACTGTGCGTGCGTCATCACATTTGCAAAAAATAGATGCCTGCAGTTGTTGCTGCCGCAACAATTCTGTCAAAACCTGCTCCCAACGCCGGTAAAGGATGAGAGGCAACGTGCATAATTGCGAAAGTGAGAGCGGTGCATGAGAAAAAGGCTGGAAATAGTGCTGTGCGCCAATGGCGCATAAAGGTTCTTTTTGTAAATAGGTGCAGCAGAGGCCGTGCTGTACAAACGGGGTGCGCACGATGGCCAATTCAATCAAGCCTGCTTCCAGCTGTTCCAGTATTTGATAGGTATTTCCCTCTGAAAGTTCCAGATGAATCTGCGGATAAGCATGATAAAATGAAGTGAGCCAGTCAATCATAGCAGTACTGCTTACCGAGGATACCGCACCAAGGCGCAGCGTTCCCCGGGCACCTGCAAGCTGATCTTGCAATTCTTTTTGAACGGAGGAACAGAGAGAAAGAATTGTGCAGCCTCGTTCATAGAACAGTTTACCAGCAGGAGTCAGCGTAATTTTCCGTGAGCCCCGTTCAAATAAGAGGCAACCGAGTTCCTCTTCCAGTTGATGAATTTGCGCGCTGAGCGGCGGCTGTGAAATATGCAAAAGGCGGGCAGCGCCGGAAATATTGCCGGCTTCTACGACCGCGGTAAAATAATGTAGTTGCTTGAGATCCATAATTGATTCCTTTCCGGAAAAACAGTTGCTGCCTGAATGGCAAAGGCAGTGTCAATAATGTTATAGTATATTTAAAAAATATGGATTCTATATTTTTTAAATATTATTCATATGGCTTTAATTATGGTACTATAGATATGGTAAATCGTCAACTGCAGGAGGGAAGCATGAAAAAATTGACGCGATTTTTCAAAGGGTATGTAAAAGAAAGCATTGCAGGGCCGTTTTTTAAACTGCTGGAGGCAACGTTTGAATTGCTGGTTCCGTTGGTTATGGCAGCTATTATTGATGTCGGCGTAGCAAAAGGGGACGGCAGCTATATCATTCGCATGGGCTTGGTGATGATCGCCTGCGGCATAATTGGTTTTGCCTGTACTCTGGCAGCACAATATTTTTCCGCAAAAGCGGCGGTCGGGTTTTCTTCTAAATTAAAGCAAGCTTTGTTTGAGCATATTCAGGCCTTCTCGTTTAATGAAATTGACGCAGTGGGAACCCCTACCCTGATTACTCGCCTGACCAGCGATATTAATCAGATACAGTCCGGCCTTAACCTGACGCTGCGGTTATTTTTGCGCTCGCCTTTTATTGTCTTCGGGGCCATGGTCATGGCGTTTACCATCAATGTGCGTGCTGCACTGATTTTTGTAGTAACGATTCCATTGCTGTCTGTCGTTGTTTTTGGAGTTATGTTGCTTACAATGCCGCTTTATAAAAAAGTGCAGGCTAAGCTGGATCGAATTTTGGGAATTACGCGGGAAAATCTTGATGGCGCAAGGGTTATTCGCGCTTTTAACCAGGAAGAGGAGGAAGCGGCCCGTTTTCATAAGGAGCATACGGAATTGACTCGCCTGCAGCTGTTTGTGGGAAAACTTTCCGCATTGATGAATCCGCTTACCTACGTCATTATCAACGGGGCTACTTTGATTTTGATCTGGATCGGCGCGTTGCAGGTGAACGCGGGCTCCATCACTCAGGGAGAAGTGATTGCGTTGGTCAACTATATGTCGCAGATATTGGTAGAGTTGGTCAAATTGGCAAATTTGATTATCACGATGACCAAATCGTTGGCTTGTGCAAACCGGGTGGCCGGCATTCTGGAAATACAGCCGGGTATGCAGGAAACAGAGGAAAAGCAAGCGGCTTCTTCAACTTCCGTGAAAGGAGAAGTAGTGTTTGAACATGTGAGCCTGACTTATCAAAACGCCGGAGGAGCTTCTCTGACAGATATCCATTTTCGTGCACAACCCGGGCAGACAATTGGAATTATTGGCGGTACCGGCTCCGGTAAAAGCTCGTTAATCAGCTTGATTCCCAGATTCTATGATGCGACAGAAGGGCATGTATACGTCGATGGAAGAGACGTACGGGATTATCCCAAGGAGGAATTGCGGGAAAAAATCGGTGTTGTGATGCAGAGGGCAGTACTTTTTGCAGGAACGATCCGTGAAAATATTCGCTGGGGTAAGGATGACGCTTCAGATGAAGAAATTATGGAAGCACTGGAGATTGCACAGGCTGCGGATTTTGTCCGGCAAAAAGAAGGAAATTTGTCGGAATATATTACGCAGGGAGCGACTAACCTTTCAGGAGGGCAGCGGCAGCGGCTTACAATTGCCAGAGCGCTGGTAAGGAAGCCGGAAATACTCATTCTGGACGACAGTGCTTCGGCATTGGACTATGCAACGGATGCCAAACTGCGGGCAGCAATTCGTAATATGCCCAGTAACCCGACTGTCTTTATTGTTTCTCAGCGGGCAGCTTCTATTCAATATGCAGATCAGATCATTGTCCTGGAAGAAGGGCATGCAGTGGATATCGGTACGCATGAGCAACTTTTGCAGCGTTGTGATGTGTATCAGGAAATTTATTATTCCCAATTTCCCAGAGAGGAGGAAGAATAATGGCAAATTTGAAGAAAAATCACCCAAAGACCTTTTCCAAGGTGTTGCAGTACATAAAAAAATATTGGGCGTTGATCATCTGCTCGGTCTTTTTTGC
>CAMEMG010000091.1:0-6184 GCA_945927325.1 uncultured Clostridia bacterium
CAGGCGAATTACATATTATATCCGGTTGGTCTAACGATGATGATTAAAATAACGGCGGCAAGGAGAACTGCTCTCCATGCCGCCGTTTTCTTATGCGTATATTATTTCTTTATTTTTAATCATGCTTTCAAATTACTTCCTTATGTGGCGTTAGCCTTATACTTCCTTTTTTTATTTTTTCAGAATTGATGGGAAAATCACTTATGCGTGACGATCTGCCTCCAGAAAAGCGAAGAGATCGCTCCAACTGCCATGGGGAATTGCAGAAAAATCAGCATTTTCGGGATTTTCCAAATAGTCGGTAAGCAAAAAGATGAAAGCGCCCAATTGCTGAGGAACGACATCTTCTTTTACATGGTTTCCCACCATCAGGCACTGATTGGGCTGTTTATTCAGCGCATTGAAAATCTCCTGATAATAGCGAGGGTTCGGTTTGGAAAAATGGCTGTTTTCATATGCTGTAATATAAGCAAAATCACTGCTGTCGGCACCAAGCCAACTGAGCCGTACCTGCATGGCTTCTTTCGGGAAAAATGGGCTGGTTGCCAACACCAATGTATAGCCGGCTTGCTTTAGCTGATCTAATTGTGGACGTACAGTATACCCTTGGGGGATGAGTGCGCTGACACGATGAAATTCATGCGTGTAAAATTGGTTGAGAGCAGGTTCCAGGCTGCGCGCCTGTGGCCCTAAGGCCAAGGCAAAGGCATCCCAGAATCTCTCGCGGTTGTTTACCGTGCCATCGTTAGCAACCATGGCGGCAGTGCCCTTCCAGAGAGCATCAATATAACTTTGCTTTTCATAGCCCAGTGGAATCACTTTTTTCAGCATTTCTGCAAAATAGGCTTTGGTAAATGTATCCTGATCTATCGGCATCAAGGTGCCGTCCAGATCTAAAAGAATGGTATCAATCATGGGAATCCTCCTTTGAACAGTTTCGTTTAATAAATAAATCAATTATAAAGGAAGCGCTGCAAAAAGGCAAATGCAGCGCTCGAAAACATGATTTTTATAAAGAATCTTTTATCTTTAAATCCAGGTGCCGAATTTCTTTACGTAGAACCGTTTTACCAGCTGTAAAACAAGGCAATAGGCGGCCAGAATCAGCAGCAGCCAGGGCAGAAAGCTGAGCGGCAGCGCTGCCATATCCAATGCTCCCGACATTTTGCTCAGGCAGAAAATGAGTGTAAACAGGCTGAAACAGACTGTGCTGCCAAGCAATGCCGGCGCCGGACGGCTGTTGAGAAAAGGGCGGCCTTGTGTACGCAGAATATGCACTGTAACCAGCTGAGAAATCGTACCGTATGCAAAGACTCCACATTGGAACAGGGAAGCGGCAGCCGGATGGTTGATACCTAAGAAATACCACAGCACCAAATAGCAGAGAATATCAAACAAAGAAGAGACCGGCCCCAAAGCGAGCATAAATCGGCGAATGTCACCCGTATCCCAGCGATGTGGACGGGCGATATAAGACGCATCGATACGATCGAAGGGCAGTGCCATCTGTGCAAAGTCGCATAACAGATTCTGTGCCAGGATTTGTACAGGCAACAAGGGCAGGAAAGGCAAAAAGAGGCTGGCAAAAATGACCGAAATCATATTGCCCAGGTTGCCGCTGGCGGCCATCTTGATATATTTGACGATGTTACCAAACGTTTTGCGGCCTTCCAGCACTCCCTGCTCCAACACCATCAAATCCTTCTTCATGAGGATAATATCTGCCGTTTCTTTGGCAATATCCACAGCACTGTCCACAGAAATGCCTATATCGGCTGCACGCATGGCCAGTGTATCGTTGATGCCGTCTCCCATATAGCCGACTGTATGCCCGGCAGCACGGTAAGCACGCACAACTCGTTCTTTCTGATCGGGAGCCAATTTGGAGAAGAGGCGGCAGCTGCCGATGGCCTGCTGCAGCTGTTCGTCATCCATGGCCGCAATTTGGGCGCCATTCAAACGATGGGCGGTGGGAATGCCGACTTTTTTGCAGACTTTGACTGCAACACCTTCACTGTCGCCCGTGAGTACGACGACGTCTACTCCATACGTATGGAGGGCGGATATAGCCTCGGCGGCACTTTCCTTTGGAGGATCCAAAAAGCCGATAAACCCCATCAGAACCATATCCTGCTCATCCTCTACGCTGAAAGAGCTTTCATTGCGCAGATCGTTTTTTTGAGCAACAGCCAGCATGCGCAAACCATCGAAGTTATGTTCCTCATATAGAGAAAGCGCCTGCTTTTTAAAAGATTCATCCAACGGAATGATTTGACCGTTCAATTCACCATAGCTGCAGATAGAGAGGATTTCTTCCACTGCACCTTTGGTGATCAACTGGCGCTTTCCCTGCTCATTTTCCAGCACGACGCTCATACGGCGACGGGAAAAGTCAAAGGGAATTTCATCGACATGGTGATACGATTCTTTCAGGTCATATAGATTTTCTTCCTGAGCCCGATGGATGATGGCCAGGTCGATGAGATTTTTCAGGCCGGTCTGAAAATAACTGTTGAGAAAAGCATGGCGCAAAATGCGGGAATCTTCTTCTCCCTGCATATTCATATATTTTTCCAGAACGATCTTATCCTCGGTAAGCGTACCGGTTTTGTCGGTGCACAGAATATCCATTTCACCGAAAGATTGAATGGAAGGCAGACTTTTGACGATGACGTCGTGGCGGGACATATTGAGGGCTCCCCGTGCCAAGGTAGAAGTCATAATGACGGGCAGCATCTCCGGCGTCAGCCCAACAGCCATGGTGACGGCAAAAAGGAAAGAACTTCCCCAATCGCCCTTGGCAAATCCATTAATCAGGAAAATAATAGGCACCATAATGAGCGTAAAGCTCAGCAACAGGCGGCTGACTGCCTCGACCCCTTGCTCAAAGCTGTTTTTGGCGCGCTTATTGGAAAGAGACTTCGCCATGGAGCCGAAGTAAGTATCGTTGCCGGTTGCCACAACCAGCACAATGGCACTGCCGCTGATCATATCTGAGCCCATAAATCCCAGATTCTGATAATCGGTCAGAGCAAGTTTTTCCGTATCGGTCTGAGGACGGGCAATTTTTTCAACCGGAGCGGATTCCCCGGTTAATGCGGCCTGCGCAACAAATGCATCCTTGGCTGTGAGAAATAAAACGTCGCCGGGTAACATATCTCCGGCGGAAAGCCGCACGATGTCGCCTTTGACGACCTCCTGTACGTCGATTTCCATAAAGACGCCATCCCGCAGGGCAGAGGCCTGGTTGGAAATCATGGAGGAGAGCTGAGCAGCGGCGGAATGAGATTTTTCACCCTGAATAAAGGAAATCAGAGAAGAAATTAGAATGAGCGCAAAAATTACGCCTGCTGTCAGATAGTCTGGTCTGCGAGAGAGCAGAACGTCAGTGACAAAAGTAATGGTCGCCACTAAAAAGAGCACAATATTAAAAGGGTTAATTAAGGCTTCCATAAAGCGGAACAATGGGCCGTGGCTCTTTTCGGAGCGAATTACATTTGGTCCGAATTCTGCAAGACGCTGCTGCGCGTTCTCCTGGCTGAGGCCGAAGCAGTCGGCAGCCACTTCTTTTAAAACATCCTGGCTGGAGAGCGCGGCAACATGGCGCAGATATGCTTCGCTGGCGCGATTTGCCTGTGCCTGTGTTTTTTTCGGACGGGAAATAAACGTGAAAAAATTTTTCATGATGAGCATCCTTTCATATATAGTTTGACGATTTGGCAAAGAAATATGAATGGGATGACAAAACGAATCAGTTCAGATTTGCGGGCAAAGTACAAAACTTTACCGAACGCACCGCACCGGATCGTATACACGATCGAGAAACTTCGTCATCGCCATTCTCAGTATGAAATGAGAAACAACTGTGATACACTCTGCCCACCTCCTTAAATATAAAAAATACACAGACCCGATAGATAAACAGGCTGTGCACGAATGAAATGATGAGAAATTTCTCAAAAAACGTCGTACAAGCTTTAGCATCAAGGGGCGTGAAATCGGATTAGCCTGTGCCTTTACGACACCGGCTGCTGGCCGCGGCGTGCTGTCTCCATCATTTAACGGCACCGACCCATATCCCCAAGGTAGCCTCACCTACCGAATCGAATTTGAACTATCAATTACACAGTATAACAGGAATGAAAAAATGTCAAGTAAAAAAAGACATATGCAATAATGCATATGTCTTTTCAGATTGCCTGAAAAATTAATCTTCGTCTGTATCTGCTGCTTCATCTTTAGGAAGCAGGGAAATATTGGTCCACTCAATACGGCGATCCTGTATTTCCAGCACTTCGATGTGCATTCCGGCAAGATCCAACGAAAACGTGCTGCCATCTTCGGGAATAGCATTTAAATGATCGAGAATCAAACCGCCCAATGTATCGTATTCTTCCTCTTCGGGAAGAGCAATATCAAGTGCTTCTGCCAGATCATCCAATTCTACGCTGCCGGCGACTTTCCAAAGATTATCACTCAGTTTGGTGATCTCCTGTTCTTCCTGCGGATCGAATTCATCATAAATGTTGCCGACGATGCATTCCAGCAAGTCTTCCATTGTGATGAGGCCGCTGGTGCCGCCATATTCATCTACCACGATGGCCATATGGCATTTCATTTCCTGCATTTTCCGAAACAGAACGTCTGTATGAATGGATTCGGGAACAAAGTAGGGCGTGCGCAGCAATTCTTTTAAAGGTTTGGGCTGCGGAAGCTGGCTGTTGAGGAGATAATCCCGCGTGGCCAGCAGGCCGACAATATCGTCGATATCTTCATTGCAGACGGGAAAACGGGAAAGCCCCGTCTCCTGAATACGGGAAAGAATCTGTTCGGGGCTGTCATCCAGCCAGATGATTTCCATATCAGTACGGTGGATCATCACATCTTCGGCCGTATTGTTGTTGAATTCGAAGATATTTTCAATCATTTCCTTTTCGCCGGATTCGATGGTGCCGCTTTCTTCACCGATATCGACCATCATGCGAATTTCTTCTTCCGAAACTTCTTCTGCTTCCTTATTGGGGTCAATACCCAGCAGGCGCAAAACTCCGTTGGTGGAAATAGAAAGAAACCAAGTGATGGGCCGCAGAACTACCGACAGAAAACGAACCACTCCAAGAGAAATTTTGATAATTGCGTTCGGTTTCTGCATGGCAATGCGCTTGGGCACCAATTCGCCTAAAACCAGCGTAAAGTAAGATAAAATCAAAGTAATGACGATAACAGAGATGGTATTGAGTGCACTGGCAGAGATGCCGGTGAGGCCAATATCGTTGACCAGCCAATCGGTGAGCAGGCTTGCAAAATTATCGGCTGCAAATGCGGAGCCCAAAAAGCCCGCCAAAGTAATGCCAACCTGTATCGTAGATAAGAAAGTCGTAGGCTGTTCAATAATTTTGAGAAGCTTAGCGGCTCGCTTATCGCCTTCTTCGGATTGTTTGCGCACTTTATTTTCGTTCAGTGAAAGCACTGCGATTTCGGTAGCGGCAAAGAAGGCGTTGAGTAAAATAAGTGCTGCCTGAAGCAGCAATTGTCGCCATATAGGACTACTGTCCAACAAAAATTCCCCCTTTATATGGTTGATAGTATAATGACTATATTATAGCAGGTTTGCAGCAAAAAGTACAAAGAAATAAGAGGAAATAAGAGCAAATGCGAGTAAACTGGAGCTACTTAGGGAAAGGGAAACGGTTGATTTTCCATGTTTGAGTGCTAAAACGGAGGTTTTGCACGCTTTTAGCCTGTTTTCTGCCACAAGAAGAAGTCTGCTAATTGTGAAAAAATCTCTTGATGCAGGCAAATATGAAAAAAAGCAGCGCTTTTGCCGTGTGCCGATAAGACAGTAATTTGAGAAAACTACAAAATCGGCATCTGCTAAGCAGGATTGGACAACAAAACAGGCGGCACTCAGCTTCGGTTGGGTGCTGCCTGTTTTTGTACATCTAAGGGTTGAAAATCACCGACTTTCTGCTCTGTAAAGCAAGGATAGTAAAAAGGGTGAAATAGTTATCGCTCTCATGCAGTTCCTTTGTGAAACAGCGAATCGCTGTATAAGGTATACGGTTCGCTGGGAAGTGCGCATATTTGCGGTCGTGCAAAATACCCCACAAAACCGTAAAGTCGATAGAGGGGTATTTCGATGCAGAGTATGTTCGACACTGGGGAAACTGAAAATCAGCTTATA
>CAMEMG010000092.1:0-6121 GCA_945927325.1 uncultured Clostridia bacterium
AATATCAAGCCGGAAGAGATGGACAGGCTGTACGATGCTTTGGAAAGCATGAATGTCGATATCATTGAAGAAGATGTCGAAAAAGAGCTGGGGAAAGAAGATGGGGATGCAAAGGAAGTAGATCTGGAAAGCATGATTCCGGAAGCAATCAGCATTGATGACCCGGTGAGAATGTATTTAAAAGAAATTGGTAAAGTACCGTTGCTGTCAGCAGAAGAAGAGCGAGAGCTGGCGATTCGCATGAGCCAGGGAGATGAAAGTGCCAAGCAGAAATTGGCAGAGGCTAACCTCAGGCTGGTTGTCAGCATTGCCAAACGTTACGTCGGCAGAGGTATGCTATTTTTGGATTTAATCCAGGAAGGCAATTTAGGGCTGATTAAAGCGGTGGAAAAATTTGACTATACAAAAGGGTATAAATTCTCCACTTATGCCACCTGGTGGATTCGGCAGGCGATTACCAGAGCCATTGCCGATCAGGCAAGAACCATTCGTATTCCTGTACACATGGTGGAGACGATCAATAAATTGATTCGTGTTTCGCGGCAGTTGCTGCAGCAATATGGGCGGGATCCTTCGCCGGAAGAGCTGGCCAAGGAAATGGACATGCCGGAAGATAAAGTACGTGAGATTCTTAAAATCGCACAGGAGCCGGTTTCCTTGGAAACTCCGATTGGTGAAGAGGAGGATAGCCATTTGGGAGATTTTATTCCGGATGAAGACGCGCCTGCTCCGGCAGAAGCTGCGGCATTTACACTGCTGAAGGAACAACTGCTGGATGTGCTGGATACACTGACAGATCGTGAAAAGAAAGTACTGAAGCTACGGTTTGGTCTGGATGATGGACGAGCCCGTACGCTGGAAGAAGTGGGTAAGGAGTTCCAGGTGACTCGGGAACGTATTCGTCAGATAGAAGCAAAAGCTTTGAGAAAATTACGGCATCCCAGCAGGAGCAAAAAGTTGAGAGACTATCTCGAGTGATGATTAAAAATGACGAGCAGTATCGTCATTTTTAATTTTGCTTTTATAAAGGAGAACGTCGCTATGCAGGAAAGTATACGAATCAGGCAGATTTCGCAACTTTGCCAGCCAGAAACAGTAATTGCGGATATTGGAGCGGATCACGGCTATACCAGTGCTGCATTGCTGGAGGCAGGGCTGGCAGAAAAAGTGATTGCTACGGATATCAGTGAACATTCCCTGAAAAAAGCAAAGAGCCTATTTGCAGAGAAACGTTTCGGAATAAAAGCAGAATGCAGGATTGGAGATGGAATTAACGTATTGCGGCCGGGAGAAGCACAGGGAATCATCATTTCCGGCATGGGTGGGCATTTAATCTTGCGTATTCTGCGCGCTTGTCCGGAGACAGTGCAGCAATGCAAATGGCTGGTGATTTCTCCTCAAAGTAATGTGGATATTGTGCGTAGAGAATTGCAGAATATGCAATTACGCATTATATGGGAAGATGTGGTATGGGAGGATAAAAAATATTATTCGCTGCTGAAATTGCAGCCGGGTAAGCCGGAATCCTATACTGAGGCTGAATTATATACAGGAAAAGAAAATTTGATGGTCGACCGGAAACGATTTTTACATCATATGCAGTATTTGGCACAGCGACAGGAGCAGATTTTGCAGAAAGCATCATCCAGTAGGAATGCGGCAACGATAGCGGAATTGCTGGAGATATATCGCTCTGCCGGAGAGAAGGGAGAAAGAACGTGAAAGAAGTGGTATCAGCACAGGAGTTTGGAGCCCTGGTGGAAGAAATCGCTCCGCTGGAGGCAGCATATGATTGGGATAACAGCGGATATAATATAAAATGTCATGAAGAGATTCGGAAAGTACTGGTTTGCTTGGATGTGAATCAGGCAGTTTTGCAAGAAGCAGTTAAGGGTGGTTATGATACAATTCTTACGCATCATCCACTGCTGTTTCATGCGACAAAGCGTTTATGGAATGACCGCCCGGTCAGCGGAATTGCGATGCAGGCAGTGCGGCAGGGATGCAATATTTATTGTGCGCATACTTCTTTTGATTGTGCTCCTTTGGGGATGAATCGGATTTTGGCGGAGAAGCTGGATTTAAGCGGAATACAACCACTGACGGTGCATAAATGGTCAAAGGAAGGTCGGCCGATTGCGACTATGGGCAATGTGGGGCTACTGTCGCAGCCGATGCAGGCAGAGGTCTTTGCAGAGCAAGTGAAGAAAAAATTGGAAGCGGTGTCGGTAAGATATGTCCCGTTGGAAAAGGAAATTTCCTGTGTAGCATGTATCGGTGGAGCCGGCGGAGATTTCGTTATGGAAGCGGCGCAAGCGGGTGCGGATGCATTAGTGACCGGCGAGGTGAAGCATAACGTTTATCAGGAAGCTGCAGATATGGGAGTAATGTTGTTTGAAGTCGGGCATTATGACAGCGAACGGATATTCTGTTCCCATATGTGTGCATGTTTACAAAAAAGGCTTTATGCGCTACAATATAAAATAACGGTAGAAAACTCCCAGGCCGGGGTGCGACCTTATAGGACGGTTTAAATTCCCGGAACTTAGAAAGAACAGATGAACAATTACAGTAGAAGGAGGTGCCGAGATTGATGGATCAGATGATTCGGTTATGGGAATATCAGCAAAAGGATATGGCCCTTGAGCAGTTTAAGGCAGAATTAAAAGATACACCTACCAGAAAAAGGCTGGTAAAGTTGCAGAGATATTTAAAGAATAGCCAGAAAAAAGTAAACTCATTGGAAAGTAAGGCATTACAAATTCAGGAAGCAATGCAGAGTATTGAAAAACAGTACGCGGCATTGGAAACGGATTTGGAAGAATTAGAGAAGGATATCGGATATTACAGTGAGTGCGAAGACGAGGAACTGGATGCAGAACAGATCAAGGCAGTGATGCAGCATGCTTCCGAACTGGTCGGACAGTCGGAGACATTGAAAACAGAACTGCAGGCAATGCAGGAAGAAGTTGAGCAGTCGGATCAGACAGTCAGAGAGTTGCTGCAGAAGATGCTTTCGGCCAAAAAAGAATATGATGGACTCAAACTCGAGCATCAGAAGGAGCTGGACGGCGGAAAGGAAGAGCAGCAAAAGCTGGAAGAAGCGGTAAATGCGGCAGCTCAGGGGATTTCCCCGGAAATCATTGCGGAATATACGCGGATTAAAGGGTTTCGCGCGAATCCGGTGGCTGTCTTGGAGGATAATCGCTGCAACGGCTGTAATATGCAGCTTCCGGCTGGGATAGCAGCGCAGATAGCAAAAGGTGATAAAATTATTACCTGTGAAAACTGCGGCAGAATTTTAATAACCGGAGTATAAAGTTTGAATCGAGCGGAACAAATGACTGCGCCTCAGTTGAGGTGAGGAACGTCCGAGCACCATAGGGCAGAGCGCCGGGTAACGCCCGGCGGAGGCGACTCCAGGGAAAGTGCAACAGAAATATACCGCAGCTTTGGCTGTAAGGATGGAAAGGCGAGGTAAGAGCTCACCGGAGCCATTGGTAACTTTGGCTTCCTGTAAACCCCGTTCGGTGCAAGATTGATATAGGAGCATTTAATAGCGGCCCGCTAAGCTTCGTGTAATCGCTAGAACCTGCTGGCAACTTCAGGTCGAGATAGATGGTCATATAAACAGAACTCGGCGTATGAGCCGTCTCGATTCAGCTATATATGTAATTCACGGAGAAATTCTTCTCCGTGAATCTTTTGTAAAGAAAATATTTATTGCATAGACAAAGGGTTTGTGCTAAACTATAATTTGCCTGTAGGCATTTTTTTGTGTGTTGAAAATAAAAAATCATAAGAGGAACGGCAGCTGCCGAAGTGCAGCGGGAGGAAAGATAATGGCTACTGTAAAAGAAATCGAAAAGAATAAGGTCCAGGTTGAGTTTGAAATTTCAAAAGAACTCTTTGAAGCTTCTGTCAATAAAGTATATCAGAAGAATAAGGGAAAATTCCAAGTTCCCGGCTTTAGAAAAGGTCATGCACCCAGAGCAGTGCTTGAAAAATATTATGGAGAAGGGCTGTTCTTTGAAGATGCTTTTGAAGAAGCTTTCCCGGATGCATATCAGGCAGCGGTGAAGGAGCTGGATCTGTTTGTGGTATCAAGACCGGAAAACGTGGATATTGTTTCTGCGGAAGCAGGTAAGCCCATGGTAATAACCGCTCAGGTTTATGTTAAACCTGAAGTTGAGCTTTGCGATTATAAGGGCATCGAAGTGGAATATGAGGAAATTCCGCTTGCTGAAGAAGCAATTGATCAGGAAATTCAGGCTGCGAGAGAATCCAATGCTCGTTTCGAGGATGTTGAGCGCGAAGCTGCATTGGGAGATCGGGTAATCATTGATTATTCCGGTAGTGTGGATGGTAAAAAGTTTGAGGGTGGCACTGCGGAAGGCCAGCCGTTGGATTTGGGTTCCGGAATGTTTATCCCTGGCTTTGAAGATCAATTGGTAGGGACAAAAGCGGGAGAATCCAAGGATGTAGAAGTGACTTTCCCTGAAGATTATCGTGAAAAGACGTTGGCAGGCAAGCCGGCAGTCTTTGCGGTAAAAGTCAATGCTGTCAAAGAAAAAGTTGTTCCTGAAGCAAATGATGATTTTGCGCAGGATGTTTCTGAATTTGATACATTTGAAGAATATAAAGCGGATGTAGTGGAAAAACTTCAGAAGAAGAATGCAGATCAGAATCGCATGCGTTTGGAGAGTGCTATTATTGAAGCAATCGTAAAAGATTGTAAGGTAGATATTCCTGCTCCCATGGTAGAAACGCAGATTGATAATGAAATTCAGGAAATGGCTTATAACCTTGCTTATCAGGGAATGAGCATGGAACAGTATTTGGAATATGCTGGGCAGACTATGGAAGGGCTGAGAGATGTGCTTAAGAACAGCTCTGAGCGTCGTGTAAAGACCCAGCTGGTGTTGGAAGCAATCAAGAATGCTGAGAATATCAAAGCTTCTGAAGAAGATTTGAATGCAATTTTTGGTGAATTTGCGGAAGCACAGAAGAAAGACGTCGAAGATCTGAAAAAAGAACTTGACGCCGATTCTATGGAATATATTGAAAAGAGAGCCGCATTTGAGGCTCTCGGGCGTTATCTCATTTCTGTTGCCAAAATAGTGGCTCCTGCGAAGGCAGAGGATGAGCCGGAGGCGAAAGAAGAGCAAGCGGAATAAATTTTCGCTTTCCCGATAGTGGTAACGCTTGTAACAGGCAATAAACAAAAAGGAGTGTTGACTGTAATGAGTTTTGTACCCGTCGTAGTAGAACAGACTAATAGGGGCGAACGTTCCTATGATATTTACTCTCGGCTGTTAAAAGACAGAATCATTTTTCTCTCTGGAGAAATTGATGATATGACAGCGAATCTGGTTGTTGCGCAGATGATTTTCCTGGAAGCTGAAGATCCGGATAAAGATATCTTTATGTATATCATGAATAATATCAATAGAATCAGAATCATTCAATCTAACATCTTGATTACCTGAATAATCAGAACTGAATGTCACATAAGATACAGTACCTGTTTTTGGAATCTTATTTTCTTCATCTGTGATATCAAAGACAAAGAAGACGCACATGAGTGAGAAAACCACAAGATAGATGATAAACTTCTTAAAGTTCTTCTTATTAAAGACATAAAGTGTCATATCTGCAATCATTCTTGAAATATAGTAACCTATAAATGAAACAATGATACCTATAATCACAAAAGTGATACGCATTGTATGAATAGATGTTTCATTGGATATAAATAAGAATGTCACAAATGAAGAGAGTACAAGAGTCCCTATAATGACAACTATATCTTTTAAACGGTCAAAAACAACAGAAGAACCTATGTATTCTAATTTAACACGTTTATAAATGAGGTAGGCAATAAAGACTAAACTGATGCCTATCGCAATATAAATAGTCAAATAAGCAAGAGTACGTAATGTAAGCCATTTTTCTAGATTTAATGCATAATTAAAGGCAGTAGAATAGTTCTCAAAAGTGACAGAAGGTTCTTCTACACCATAAGTAAAGGCTGATTTAAGAATAGTAAAAAACTGTGAACTAAGCCAAGGTAAACTATTAAAAAATACTCCTAATATACAATGTGTATAGAGATTACCCG
>CAMEMG010000093.1:0-6121 GCA_945927325.1 uncultured Clostridia bacterium
ATTATGGGATCCGCATTCTTTAACTAATACAGAAAGATGCAAAAAAAGATGAAGCAACGATTGTCTTCCAGACTTATCCCGCAAAAGAAAAGGATATTCAAAATGCAATTGCCGACTTTAAAAAAATGGATGTCGTTAAAAAAGTCGGTGCTGTGATTCGCATGGAAAATTGAGAATAGTTGAGATTTGAACCGCCGTCAGACCATCGGCGGTTCTTTACTTTAAAAATACTTTTCTAAAGGGCTTGACTTCGAGTGCACTTTAAATAGTAATATGTATATGATAATGATAATTCTTGAGGAGGTTGTCGTGATTTATCGGAAATTGGGAAAGACGGCACTGGAGGTCAGTGAGATTGGATTGGGCTGCGAGGGATTTATGGGAAAAGATTTGGAGCAAACCAGGCAGCTTATGGATATAGCTATGAATGCAGGCGTGAATTGCATGGATTTGTATTCCCCGAATCCAGATATGCGCAGCAATATCGGGTTTGCACTTAAAGGGAGACGAGAAAATTTTATTTTACAGGCACATATTTGTTCGGTTTGGAAAAATGGGCAGTATAAAAGAACGCGTGCATTAAGCGAAGTAAAAGAAGGTTTTGCAGATTTATTATCACGTTTACAGACAGACTATATTGATATTGGAATGATTCATTATGTAGACGCGGAAAAAGATTGGGAAGAAGTCAGCCAGGGAGAGGTTCTGCAATATGCACAAGAATTAAAGGCAACAGGAAAAATACGCTATATTGGCATGAGCAGTCATAATCCTTCGGTTTCTTTGAAGGCGATAAAGAGTGGTATGATAGATGTATTGATGTTCAGTATTAATCCCTGCTATGATTTGTTGCCGGCTACAGAAGATATTGAAGTACTATTTGATGAGCACAGCTATGATAAAACATTGCTGAATATGGATCCTGAAAGAGAAGCTCTTTATGAAGCTTGTCAGCGCTTAGGGGTGGGAATAACAGTGATGAAGGCTTTTGGCGGAGGGGATTTGTTGAATGAAGCACTTTCTCCAGCCGGAAAGGCTTTGACTCCTTATCAATGTTTGCATTATGCATTGACACGTCCGGCAGTGGCTTCGGTAATGGTAGGTACACATACGGAAGAAGAATTAAAGGAGTGTCTGGGCTATGAAACTGCGGAAGCGGAGCAAAAAGATTATGCAGTTGCTCTTGCTGCGCTTCCTAAAATTAGTTGGGAAGGACATTGCATGTACTGTGGACATTGCGCTCCTTGCCCTAAGGGAATAGATATTGCATCAGTAACAAAATTTCTTAATCTTGCAAAAGCTCAGGGAGAAATTCCCGAAACAGTTAGAGAACATTACCGTATATTAGAACATTATGCTAGCGATTGTATTGGTTGCGGATTATGCGAAAAACGTTGCCCGTTTGGCGTGCCGGTTCGGGAAAATATGCAGGCTGCTATGACATTGTTTGAAAAATAAACATCTATGTGAGGTATAGAAATGAAGATGATTACTTTGGGAAAGACTGGCATTACAACACCGCAAAATGCCTTTGGGGCTTTGCCTATACAAAGAGTAGATATGCAGACCGCGATACATATTCTGCGCAAGGCATATAAGGGCGGTATGACTTTTTTTGATACAGCCAGAGCTTATTCTGACAGTGAAGAAAAATTAGGTAATGCATTTGCTGGAATGCGTGAAAAGGTATTTATTGCTACTAAAACCGCAGCAAAAACGCCGGAAGATTTTTGGAAGGACTTAAATACATCACTGAAAAATCTGCAGACAGATTATATTGATCTTTATCAGTTTCATTGGCCTAAGCAATGCTATAAACCGGGCGATGGAAGTGGAATGTATGAATGCATGCTAGAAGCTAAGGAAAGAGGGATGATTCGTCATATTGGAATGACGAATCATATTCTGAGCGTGGCACATGAAGGAATTGATTCTGGTTTGTATGAAACATTGCAGTTCCCTTTCAGCTATTTATCTTCGGAAAAAGAGTTGGAGTTGGTGCAAAAATGTAAAGCTGCGGATATGGGCTTTATTGCAATGAAAGGCCTTGCAGGAGGATTAATTACAGATTCCGCTTCTGCATTTGCGTATATGGCTCAATTTGATAACGTTTTGCCTATTTGGGGAATTCAGAAGGAAAGTGAATTGGATGAATGGCTAAGTTATATGCAGGAACCAGCGGCTATGACTGAGGAACGCCAGGCTTTTATTCAAAATGAAAAGCAGGAGCTGGTGGGAGAATTTTGTCGCGGATGTGGATATTGTATGCCCTGCCCGGCAGGAATTCAAATCAATACTTGTGCAAGAATGTCGCTTTTGTTGCGCAGATCGCCTTCGGCTGGGCATTTAACACCACAAGCGCAGGAAATGATGAAAAAAATCGAAGATTGCATACATTGTGGTCAATGCAAAAACAAATGTCCGTATGGCTTGGACACTCCGGAGTTATTAAAACGTAATTATGAGGATTACAAATTGGTGTTGGCTGGAAAAGTAAAAGTAAATTGATATGATTCAAAAAAGCGATATGAGGGATTCCTCATATCGCTTTTTTTAAATATTAGTAGCATCCTCAATACGTTTTTGCGCCGCCTCTAAAGTTGCAGTACATTCACGAATCAAATGAATTCCCTGTTCATAGAGAGAAAGGGCTTGTTCCAGAGAAGGAGGGGTTTCTGATGTTTCAAAAGCAGCAAGAATTTGATCCAGTGCGGTAAGTTTTTCTTCAAAAGTTTGTTCTTTCATAATATTGGCTCCTTGTTTACAACAATAGTGGATAGACAACCATCTGCGAGATAAACAGAAAGATGACTTTGCAGAGGTACTTGTTTGATAGAGGTTACAGTTTGGCCACAAGCATTTTGTAAACGGCCATATCCCTTTGCGCAGATAGAAAGAGGGTTATTTGCTTCCATTTTTGCAGCGCTTAACTGTAATCGATGTGCAGACATTTGCAGGCAAGAAGCAATTGCAGAGTGCAAGACTTCCTTTTGCTGCTGTAGATGTTGAGTAAGAGCGGTGTGTTTTGCAGAAAAAACGTTGTTTAATGCATTTTCTGTCCGTTCGACTTTTTCTGTTGCTGTTTGTATAAGCGAAGCTACCGCAGTTGATAAACGATTTTCCATATGCAACAGATCCAATAAAATATCCTGTTGATTCGGAACAGCTAACTCTGCGGCGGCGGAAGGAGTAGGGGCGCGCAGGTCTGCTACAAAATCAGCGATGGTGAAATCGGTCTCATGCCCAATCCCTGTGATAATTGGAGTATTAGCTGAGTAAATTGCACGGGCAATTTCTTCATTATTGAATACATAGAGATCTTCCAATGAGCCTCCGCCACGAGCCAAAAGAATAATATCTGCATTCTTTTGATCAGCAAGAAATAACGCCCGTAAAATTTCCTGTACGGCATCTTGGCCTTGGACACCGGTGGGGCATAGTTCGATCTTTGCCAGAGGATATCTGCGCCGAAGAATATTACGCATGTCCTGCAGAGCTGCTCCGGTAGGAGATGTCACAAGGCATATTTTTTCCGGATATTTAGGAATGCTTTTTTTGTGCGCCTCGTCGAACAGCCCTTCAGCTGCCAATTTCTGCTTCAATTGTTCAAATTGAAAATAAACTTCGCCGATGCCCTCCTGTATCATGCGTTGAACATATAGTTGCACAGAGCCGTTTCTTTCGTATAAAGCTACATCTCCAATTAAGAGGACATGCATACCATTGGCGGGAATAAATTTTAAGGAAGCACGGTAACCGCGGAACATGACAGCGCGAATGGCCGCATTAGCGTCCTTTAGTGTAAAATAAATATGACCGGAGGTATGTAATGTCAAATTTGATATCTCACCTTCGATACAGATCGTTTTTAAAGCATCATCGTATTCTAATTTTTCTTTTAAATATTGATTGAGCTGGCTGACTGTAATTGGCTGCATAGTTTCCGTATAATACTGCATAAAAACTCCCTTTAGATTTATACAAGGATCGAAAGCGGATGCTGAATATTCAGGCTATCAGGTGTTACCATACACTCGTAAGCCGCCATCTGAACGCCTTGGGACATCGCTTCACGCATTGCTTGACCAAAAGTTGGATGTGTCTGCCAATTGGGTTTGAGAGCTTTTGCTCCTTGCATCTGGATGATGAATATAAGATAAGCGTGGTATCCTTGGTGCACAGCTTCAATTAATTCCTGAATATGTTTAATTCCACGTAATGTGGGCGCATCCGGAAAAACAGCATATTCATCTTGCATTAAAGTAACTCCCTTTACTTCTGCAAAACATTGTGCTGTACCATATTCAAAATAGAGATCAAAACGCGACTGACCGAATCTCTTTTCCCGTTGTAAATGCTCTGCTGGCCCTGTCATTTGTGGAAGAAGATTCCCTTCATACAGGTAGTCAGCTAACAGATAATTAGGCGCTTGAGAATCAATGTTGATGACTTTGCCATTGTGCTCTACGGAAATCAGTGTATAAGCTGTTTTTCGAGATGTGGCAGCATCATGATGTTGTAAATAAACTGTTGCGCCGTTAACCAATAATTCGGCACAGCGACCGGTATTGGGAACATGTACAATTATTTCCTCATTTTCCAACAGGCAATGTGCCAGGAAACGGTTAGGGCGTGTTAAAAAAATTGCTTTCATAATATTAGAATAATTCATGACTAAAAGTGTAGCGATTTTTTTTAAGAATGTCAAATCGCAATGGAAATGAATTGACAGCATAGTTTCTTTATGATATAGTACTTTATACAACTTAAGAGGGAGTAGTTTGCGCAGTATAGTAATTCATATTGCGTGTCAAATCAACAACACATCTGCTTGGCAGAATGGTTTGTCTTAATGAACGAGACTCGTGCACAATATACGATTGTGTACGAGTTTTTTTATATAAAATTTTAGGAGGATGTAAATGAAGTATTATTTGGAACCTGCTGATACGGTGTGTCGTGAAATGGATTCCAATCCGGAAGGGCTTTCTGCGGAACAAGCACAGAAACGTTTGGAGCAGAATGGGAAAAATAAGTTGGTCGAGCCTAAAAAAGATTCTATATTTAAAAAATTTGTGAGCCAACTAATGGATCCGATGATTATTATTCTGTTGGGGGCTGCAGTTGTTTCGGGAATTACTGCTGCATATGCCAACGAATCTTTTGCTGATGTATTCATCATCCTTTTTGTGGTCATCGTGAATGCTGTATTGGGGGTTGTGCAGGAAAGTAAGGCCGAAAAAGCCATTGATGCCTTAAAGGAAATGACCAGTGCTACCTCTAAGGTGTTGCGTGACGGGATTTTGCAGCATATTAAATCGGAAGAGATTGTAATTGGCGATATTATTTTGCTGGAAGCAGGAGATGCGATACCGGCTGATGCACGTCTCTTGGAAAGCATGAGCTTAAAAGCCGAAGAGGCTGCGTTGACCGGTGAATCTGTTCCTTCGGAGAAAATTGCAGAAGCAATTAGGCTGGCCGAAGGGCAAAAAGATATTCCGCTTGGGGACCGCAAAAATATGGTTTATATGGGCAGCACAGTCGTATATGGCCGTGGTAAAGCAATTGTAACCAGCACTGGAATGCAAACGGAGATGGGTAAAATTGCCACAGCGCTGACATTGGCTGAGAAGGAACAAACGCCATTGCAGGTCAAACTTGGGCAGTTAAGTAAATTGCTGACTTATTTAGTATTGGGAATCTGTGCTTTTATCTTTGCGTTTGGATTGCTTAAAAACGGTGAATTTACTGTTCCAGTGATTATTGATTCCTTTATGGTAGCTGTAAGTTTGGCTGTAGCAGCAATTCCAGAAGGGTTAGCAGCTGTTGTTACCATTGTGCTGTCTATTGGTGTTACAAAAATGTCTAAACGCAATGCTGTAATCCGTAAATTGACAGCTGTGGAAACATTGGGTTGTACGCAAATTATTTGTTCGGATAAGACGGGAACGCTGACGCAGAACAAAATGACTGTAGTACAATGCAGTTGTGCTGGAGATGAAACTTTGCTGATCAAAGCCATGGCACTTTGCAGCGATGCGGAATTGGATGAAAACTGCGAAGCTGTAGGAGAACCGACAGAATGTGCATTGGTTAATTATGCTTATCAGGCTGGTATGCA
>CAMEMG010000094.1:0-6108 GCA_945927325.1 uncultured Clostridia bacterium
CCTGGGCTGGGATAGCTGCCTGTATTCTGTGTTTACCTTGATGGCCGGTGGTCAGCCGCGCCTGACTCAATTGGAACTTTTTCGTCAGAGATTTATGCACAAGCTGATCTATTTCCCTATGAATAACAATGGAGAGTTTGGTTGCGTAGGATGTGGCCGTTGCCTGCAGAAATGTCCGATTTCCATGAATATTGTGAAGGTTATGAAGGCTCTTGAAGGAGAAGACAAATGAATATAGAAGCGTTGATTCCAAAATTGGGCGTAGTTACCGATATTCGTACAGATACGCCGGATGTAAAAACATTCCGTGTACTGGGGCTGGATGGCAAGAAGGTTTTTGAACATATTCCCGGGCAATGTGCGATGCTCTCCATGCCTGGGGTGGGAGAAGCGTTATTTTCCATTACTTCTTCACCTACTAATCGGGAATATATGGAATTCAGCATTAAGAGATGTGGTTGTGTAACGGAATGGCTGCATCAAATGGAAGTTGGTCAGCAGATCACCATTCGCGGCCCTTATGGTAATGGATTTCCGGTGGAAAGCGATTTAAAAGGTAAGGATTTGTTATTTATTGCCGGCGGCATTGGATTAGCCCCTTTGCGTTCCGTTATCAATTACGTACGGGATAATCGTCAGAATTATGGCAGTGTACAAATTATTTACGGCTCTCGTTCGAAAGATGATTTGGTGGACTATCAGGAGATCATCAATGAATGGATGGCTGACGAGGGCATTGAAGTCAACTTGACAATTGACCGTGAACAAGAGGGCTGGGATGGCCATGTCGGTTTTGTTCCTAACTATGTAAAGGAATTGAATCCCGATGTTCGCAAGACGGTTCTTATGTGCGGACCGCCCATTATGATTAAGTTTACGCTGGCCGGATTGAAAGAACTGGGGTTCCAGGATACACAGGTCTATACCACAATGGAGTTACGAATGAAGTGTGGTATTGGCAAATGCGGCAGATGCAATATCGGATCTAAATATGTCTGCAAGGATGGCCCGGTATTCCGTTTCGATCAATTGGGAGAACTTCCGAACGAGTATTAATTAAAAGGAGAGAACAGGGACATGGAAAAAATGGTAAATGTATTCCTGATGGGTAAAAAATATGAAGTGCCTGCCAGCCTGACGATTATGGGCGCCATGGAATATGCAGGCTATCAGTTGGTGCGTGGCTGCGGTTGCAGAAATGGTTTCTGTGGCGCTTGCGCGACAATCTATCGTATCAAAGGTGAACGCGAACTGCATGCATGCTTGGCTTGCCAGACACAAGTGCAAGAGGATATGTATATTGCTACGTTGCCTTTCTTCCCCTTGGAAAAGCAGGTATACGATATTAATAAAGTTAAGCCGACTGAGCAGATTATGATGCAGCTTTATCCGGAAATTTACAGCTGCATTGGTTGTAATGCCTGCACGAAGAGCTGTACGCAGGAACTTAATGTAATGCAATATATTGCTTATGCACAACGTGGTGAGTATGAGAAATGTGCAGAAGAATCTTTTGACTGCGTAATGTGCGGAGTATGTTCTTCCAGATGCCCGGCAGGAATTTCTCATCCTCAGGTTGCCTTATTGGCTCGTCGCCTGAACGGAAAATATATTGCTCCTAAGGCAGAACATCTGAATCATCGGGTAGAAGAGATTCAGAACGGCGATTTCAATGCTTTGATTGAAAACTTAATGCAGAAACCGATTGAGGAATTGAAAGAACTTTATAATAACCGCGAGATTGAGAAATAAGGAGGAAAAACAGATGTACAGTGGTGAAATACTGGAATCCATGAAGAAAGTGGAAGCGGCGAGAGCGAAGAATATTGCGCTTGAACCCAGACGGATGACTGCTGAGGAAAAAGAAACCCTCCTTGCAACCTATCATCCGGACTATAAGCAGAATGAATTTGCGGTTTTGCAAGTAGGCCCTAACAAAGGGGAAAAAGTTCCTACAGAATTGGCTGCACTTTTACAGGCAAACAGCCGAATTAATCCCGCAAAGATTGATTTATCCCATGTGGATTATGATGTTGATGTATTGGTAATCGGCGGTGGCGGCGCAGGTTCATCTGCTGCAATCGAAGCGGATGAAGCGGGTGCTAAGGTAATGATTGTTACCAAACTGCGCATTGGTGATGCCAATACAATGATGGCAGAAGGCGGAATCCAGGCTGCGGATAAACCTAATGACTCTCCTGCAATTCACTATTTAGACGCAATGGGCGGCGGACATTTTACCAATAAGCCTGAGCTTCTTTCCAAACTGGTAATGGAAGCGCCGGAAGCAATTAAGTGGCTCAACGAATTGGGCGTTGAATTTGATAAAGCGGCGGATGGCACCATGATTACAACGCATGGTGGTGGTACTTCCAGAAAGAGAATGCACGCAGCGAAAGACTATTCCGGAGCTGAGATTATGCGCACTCTGCGGGACGAAGTACTCAACCGTGGCATTCCGGTAGTGGATTTTACAGCTGCAATTGAGCTGATTTTGGATGATGAGGGTAAGGCGGCTGGTGCTGTATTACTCAATATGGAAACCAAAGAAATCAAAATTGCCCGCGCTAAGACGGTAATTATAGCAACCGGAGGTGCTGGCCGACTGCATTATCAAGGCTTCCCCACATCCAATCATTATGGTGCTACGGCTGACGGATTGATTCTTGGTTATCGTGCTGGGGCGAAGTTATTGTATGCAGATACTTTGCAGTATCATCCTACCGGAGTAGCTTATCCGGAGCAAATTTTCGGAGCATTGGTAACAGAAAAAGTGCGTTCGGTTGGCGCTATGCTGATCAACTCGGAAGGTGAAGCTTTCATGCATCCGTTGGAGACCAGAGATGTTTCTGCTGCTTCCATTATTCGCGAATGCTCTACGAATGGCAAAGGTGTAAATACCGGAAATGGTGTGGGAGTATGGCTGGATACGCCTATGATTGAGATGAAGGGCGGAGAAGGAACCATCGAAAAAAGAATTCCGGCAATGATGCGCATGTTTGCGAAATATGATATTGATATTCGCAAAGTGCCGATTCTGGTTTATCCGACGTTGCATTATCAAAATGGCGGTTTGCAGATTACGCCTGACGGAATGACCGGTGTTGAAAATCTCTTTGTTGCTGGTGAAGCGGTTGGTGGAATTCATGGAAGAAACCGTTTGATGGGTAACTCGTTGTTGGATATTATCGTTTTTGGCAGAAGTGCCGGCAAAAATGCTGCGGCTAAGAGCCGGAACACAAAAGTAGGGAATTTGACACTTTCGCATGTGAACAAGTTTGCCAAGGAAATGGAAGAAGCAGGCATTCATAGCGAAATTGTTTCTCCGAAACTTTTGCCTGATTATACGCGCAAGAGAAATACGCTTTAAAAAATTTTGATTTAAAGGAAGTATTGTATCCTATGGAAAATTTAGCAAATATCCTGGAAACGTTGATGATTGTCAGTTTCGGCATTTCATGGCCGCTTTCGATTGTGCGCTCTTATCGTTCACGCTCTACAAAAGGTAAAAGCCTTATGTTTAGCTGCTTTATTTGCTTTGGTTATATTTGCGGCATTATTTCTAAATGTCTGACACATACTTATAATCTGGCATTTTGGTTCTATTTCCCTAATGTAATTATGGTATGTACAGATATAGTGCTTTATTTCCGCAATCGTGCAATTGAACGTAAGGCAGAGAATGGAGCTCAGGGATAAGTAGATGAAGAAAAAGATTACAGTATGTATTGGCAGCGCTTGCCACGTAAAAGGGTCAGCGCGAGTAGTGGAACAATTGGAAACGCTGGTAAAGACCTATCAGGTGGCAGATAAGGTAGAACTGGCTGGCATTTTCTGCACTGGAAACTGCCAGCGAGGAGTCAGCACTACTTTTGATGGGAAATCCTTTTCTTTAAATGAAAATAACACAGAAGAGTTTTTTGTTAAAGAGGTTTTGCCAACACTCAAATAATCATGGATTAGAATCTGGGCTTCGAGTTTTTCGAAGCCCGATTTTTTTATTTAATAAGTTACTTCTTTTTTTGTTTTATATCAATAGAATAGAAAGGGGGGAACAATGAAGAAAAAACAGTTTTTTTACGGTATTACTTTATTTGGTTTGGCGCTGTTTTGCCAAATGGTTATTGCTATTTTCACAATTGAAGGAGATTTCCCTTTGCTGCAGAAGCAAAACAATGTGAAGCTGAGTTATATTGCGTTGTGGCTCTGTACTGTTGGAGTTATGTTTGGTCGAAATATATATTTGTTGATTCAAAAAGAGAAAAAAACAGCAGGGAGGCTCATATGGTATGCATTACAGCTGGCTCTGTTTGGGTTGTTTACTTATATGTTTTTATATTGTGGAGATTTTTTCGCCGCACTGAGCATTGTGTCGGTTTGTTTAATATTAAGCGGACGCAGTTTACAACGGGAAGGAATGATTTACATTTTTCCCTTTATATGGCAACTTTATTTATTTTATATAGTTTATCGGTTCTATTTGTATTTATAAAATCCCGTTGCATCTCACAGGTAAATCAAGTATAATAAATAAAAATGTCGGGTATCCACATCAGTTGGCCGAATTTGATTGCTGAGAAACATCTGATATGCGGAGTATTCTGTAAAAGAAGCTCCAGCCAGTTTCTTGAAAAAAGGCGGCGGGACAGTGGAACCGGAACGGAGGAACAAATGAATTACAGTAGTAAGGTCAGAACGATTGCCATAACTGGCATGTTGGCCGCAGTAACCTTGGTGTTGGGACTCACAAACATTGGTATTATTCCAATTCCGCCTGCAAATGTGACAACGATGCATATTCCTGTCATTATTGGTGCAATTTTATGTGGCCCCAAAGTGGGCTTGTTGTTAGGGCTTGTATTTGGATTAACCAGTGTTTGGAAAGCGTTTACAGCTACTTCTGCGTTGTTAGCACCGTTGATGGCTGTGAGTCCAATTTTGGTGATTATAATGTCTGTAGGGGCGCGCTTGATGGTGCCGATTATTGCTAGATGGATTTATTTGATGATTGGTAAAAAGAATCAAACTTTGGCAGCCATTGTAGCACCGATTGCCGGTTCGTTGACCAATACTATCTTCTATTTGGGGCTGATGCTTCTTTTTTATGTTATTTCAGGTATTGATGCTTCAGGAGTATTGGCAATTATTGCGGGCGTGGGAGCTTTAAACGGGTCTTGTGAAGCTTTGGCAGCAGCCTTGATTTGTGGGCCGATTATTGTAGCAGTTGAAAAAATGCTTCGAAAAAAGGCAAAAAATTAAAATTTAAAGGGAAAAACAGAATGCTCATTGTTATAGATGTCGGAAATACAAATATTAAGTGTGGATTATTTGAAAAGGGAAAATTGCGCAATTCTTGGCGTATGGCAACAAAGATGCATGTAACTTCGGATGAAATCGGAATCAAGATGATTTCATTTTTGGACTATCTGCATCTGAAGCCGGAAGAAGTTGAAGATATTATGATTTCTTCTGTAATTCCCTCTATCAATTATACGATAGAACATATGTGTAAAACCTATTTTAAAAAGCGCCCATGTTTTGTAGAACCCGGTATCAAGACAGGTATTAATATCTTATATGATAACCCTAAGGAATTGGGTTCGGATCGAATCGTAAATGCAGTGGCCGCTTATGAATTATATGGCGGCCCCTGTATTACCGTAGATTTTGGTACGGCAACGACCTTTGGAGCAATTTCAAAAAGAGGGGAATTTTTGGGTGGCGCAATTTGTCCGGGTTTGATTGTTTCGGCGAATGCACTAACAAATAATACGGCAAAACTTCCCAAGGTGGAATTGATTAAGCCTAAGCGGGTAATCAATCGGAATACGATAGCATGTATGCAATCTGGTATTCTGTATGGATATGTTGGACAGGTTGATTATATATTGCGGAAAATGAAATCAGAATTAGGCGCGGAAGCGAAAGTTATTGCCACGGGAGGGATGGCAGAAACAATTGCTTCCGAAACGCAGATGATTGACGTCATTGATAGTTTGCTGACGTTGCATGGCCTGCATATCATTTATCAGAAAAATCACGAAGGTTGAGGAGTATCGGAAAAGGGAGTAAATAAGTTATGAAAGAGATTCGTGTTGCAATCCTTGG
>CAMEMG010000095.1:0-6085 GCA_945927325.1 uncultured Clostridia bacterium
TAACTGGCTCACTGCCGCAGGGATGCCCTCCGGATTATTACTGCCAGTTGATGGCGATGTTGCCTTGCCGCTGTGTATTAGATGCTTCCGGAGAAGCACTGCGCCAGGGTGTCAAACAGAAACCGTACCTAATCAAACCAAATTTGGAGGAATTGGGTCAGCTGACAGGAGAAAGCTATACATCTGAAGATATGTCTGCCATTATTGACGCCTGCCGCCATCTTATTCAAGATGGGATAGATATTTGCGTTGTGTCCATGGGAGGAGACGGAGCCATCATTGTAAATGCGGAAGAAGCTTATTTTTCTAAAGCAGCTGTCAAAAATCCGGATTCAACCGTTGGAGCTGGCGATTCTATGTTAGCTGGCCTTTTAAGCGTTTTAAATCATGGTGGTGGATTGGATGAAGCGATTGCGGTAGGAACTGCCGCTGCCGCTGCTACGATCTCTCTGCCCGGAACGACTCTGGCTTCCAGTGAGCTGATTCATCAATTGTTACCCACTATTCATCCGGAGAAAATAGTATGAAGGAATCCATTTCGCAGGCACCTATGCATATCGTACATGTGCCGGCTACCAGCGCAAACCTTGGAGCCGGTTTTGATACAGCAGGCTTAGCACTGGACATATATAATTCCATTGCTTTTTGTGAAGCAGATACGCTGACAATTGAATTGGCAGAACCTAACCCTTCCATTCCTCTGGATGAAAGGAATTTGATTTATATTGCCGCAAAACAAACAGCTGACTTTGCCGGACGTATATTACCGCCTTTTTATATGAAACAATATAATAATATTCCTATGGCAAGTGGCATGGGGAGTTCTGCAGCATGTATTGTTGCAGGAATTTATATTGCCGATACGTTATTGAATCTCTGGTTATCCAAAAAACAAATATTGGATATTGCCAATCAAATTGAAGGTCATCCGGATAATGTAGCCCCGGCCATTTATGGTGGCCTCTGTATTAATCAAAATAATGGCGGCAATGTTTTGACGTTACAGATTCCTGTGAAAGGTGATATTGCCTGTTGCATTGCTTACCCTGATTTTGCTCTTAGCACACATGAAGCCAGAAAAGCACTGCCACAGCAAGTTCCTATGGCAGATGCAGTACATAACCTTTCCTGTATGGCTTTGCTGACGGCTGCCTTTTATACACAGGATTATTCCCTGCTTTCTTCCGCACTGACGGATCGGTTGCACCAACCATATCGAACGCATCTGCTAACAGGATATGATCAGGTGATAAAGGAAGCTAATAAGCTCGGAGCTTACGGAACCTGTATTTCCGGCGCCGGCCCTTCTATGCTTTCTTTCATCAAAGAAAGTGAATTATCTTCTTTTACCGAAAGTTTTTCAATCGCGTTGCGTGAAATCCCGGGAAATTGGATTGCCATTCCCTCGCGCATTAATGCCAATGGTGCCATTGTAGAGGAAGCCTGATTTAAATCATCGTATATATAAAAGCCGGAAATAAAAATATTTTTCCGGCTTTTATATATACATCAATTAATTTTAAATTATTAAAAGTATTTATTCTACCGATTTCAAAGATTCAATCATATCAATTGACTTCAACTTGAAATATGTGAAAACTTGAATCAAGATTGTAAAGCTGATCATGATTAGCAGTACCCATAAGAAACTCCAGGGAGCAACTTGCTTTATAAACACAGTACTTTGTACCTCTGCAATACCAATGACCAGGCGATGTAGCAATACTCCCAAACCCAAACCAACAGCGATACTTAACAAAGTCAAAAGAAAGGTTTCACGATAGATATAGGCATTGACCTCTCGATTGAAGAAGCCTAAAACTTTCAACGTTGCGATTTCCCGCCGCCTTTCACTGATGTTGATGGTTACAAGATTATAGAGCACTATCAATGCCAACAGAGAAGCAGCAGCGATAATTAATAAAATGATTTGATTTAAACTTCCAATCAATTTATTAAATGTTTCCAACCCATCTTCAGTAAAACTGATATAAGAGGCAATATCTTGTTCTAATAAAGTAGTAGATAATTCTCCTGAATCGCCATGATAAGTTGCTGCAATTGCATTATAAGTAATTTGCTCACCCCAAATCTGTTTATACAGTTCAGGCTGCATATAAATATAATGCATGATGTAGTTTTCGGCGATGGCGCCCACCTGTAATTTATAAACATTTCCTTCTGTATCATGAATGGAGAAGAAATCACCCAATTGCAATGACAACAAATCGGCTAATTTTTGTGTAATGACCACACTATTTTCAGGCAGTTCTATTGCCTCGTGATTTTGAAGACTGCGCAGTGAGAAGTAGCGACTAAACAATTCTTCATTTTGAGGCACAATTAAATAAGAATCTACAACAGTGGTTCCGTCACTTTCACAGGAAAAAGTCATTTGTTTCAATAATAAAGGATCTTCCACGTGATTTTCCTCTAGTACTGTCTGCAGTTCCTCCTGCCAACCGGCCTGCTCTTCCTCCAACAAAATCAGACTGTCATAATGAAAAATCTCCCCGTATTGCAGTTGGGCAACACCATCTATACTGTCACGAATTCCAAACCCTGTAAGAAGGATCGCTGTGCAGCCAGAGATACCGATAATGGTCATCAACACTCGCTTCTTATATCGAAACATATTGCGGATAGTGACTTTCCATATAAACGAGAGTCTTTTCCAAATGGGAGAGATGTGTTCTAACAGTATTGTTTGCCCTTTTTTGGGAGGGGCCGGCCGTAATAGAGCTGCAGGAACGCATTTCAATTCTTTTGTACATACAATCGTTGTTACCGTCATCATTGAGCCCAAAGCACATAACAACATGAGCAAAAAAACAGCCATATCATAATGTATTTGTAACGCAGGTAAAATATAATTTGCCTGATAACAGGTATATACAATACGCGGAATCAAACTGCAGCCTACAAAAAAACCGCTGACCACACCGATAATTGAAGCTATCAGGACGTATAACAGATACATCCATAAAATCCGACCTCTGCCATATCCCAAGGAAAGAAAGATGCCTAATTCACCGCGTTCTTCTTCAATCATACGTGTCATTGTGTTAAGGCTCATCAATACAGCGATCAACACAAAAAATAACGGTAATATGCGGGCGATCAAAGTAACTTTCTCTACATCTTCTTTCAATTCTCCATATCCCGATAACGCATTTCGCTCCTGTAAATACCATTTAGGTTGTTCTAATTGTTGCAGTTCTGTTTTGGCAGAATCAATTTCTTCTTGAGCCTGTATAAACTCCTCTTGAATTTTTGCTTTTTGCTCTACATAATCTTTTTGACTGTTCTCTAAAATCTGCTTGCTTTGAACTAATTTTTGCTCATTTTCCCACAATTCTTTTTGTGCTTTTTGAATCTGTAGCTCAAAATTTTGTTTTTCAGATGTAAGTTTCTGTTGTTGTGAGATTAGTATTTGATAAGTATTTTTCAAAGTAAGCACATTTTCATATGCTGCATTACATTCCTCCAATTGTAATAGAAGTGATTGATGTGTGGTGCTACCTGGTGTCAACTCCTCTTTTTGTGCATATAATTGTGACAATACCTCTTCTATTTCAAGCAATTTTTGAGGTACTTCTTCGATTGTAATATTTTGCTGAGACAGATTCTGTTCTATTTCTGTCATTCTAGTCTGTATGATAGTACTTTGTTCTTGTAATTGGCTTATTTCTTGTTGTATATCCTGTAACGTACGAAGTTGTTGCCCTTTATTTTTTATTGCTTGAAGTAAAAACAGATACTCTTCACTTTCCGGTTCTGTTGCAGCCAATTGCTCTTGCAACTGTGTAATTTCTTGTTGTATCAGTAATATTTTTTCAGGAAGTTGATCTGTTGTTATTTCATAGGCCTGCAATGTATGCTCTATCGCTTGCTGCCTCTCTTGTATTTCAGTCAACTCTTGTTCCAGTTGTACATACTGTTGCTGCAAGGCAGAGAGAGATTCTCGCATAGCTTCATATTCATCCAATTGTGCAACGAGCTGTTGATAGGCATCGCTTTCAGTTGAAAAATCAGCCAAATGACGCTGGAGCGTATCGATATTCATTTGCAATTGTGCTAACAGCATATCCATTTGAGAAATATCTATCCCCTGCTGCTGTGCCATCAACTCAATTTCTTGAAACGCTAAATCAAATTGTTGCTGAGCTGTGATGAATTCATGTTCTCCCTGCTCTTTTTGAGATGCCAATTGAGCGGCACCATCTGCTAATTTCTGATATGCTTCTTCAAGTTTCAATTGATTTTTCTGCAGCAACTGTTTTGCTTCAGCCAATTCTTTTTCGGCTGTTAGTTTAGCATCTGATAATTCTTTTTCAGCACTTCTAATTTCGTCATTCCCCTCCTGCTGGATTTGATACCAGCGCATGATTTGACGTTCTGTCTGTATTGTCTGTAATTGCAGTTTTAGAGCTGCTACTGCGTTTTCATAAGCTTCGGAATAAATACCTGCTTCTTGAGCCTCTTGGCTGCATACTAAAATTTCTGTAAAATACTCAGATAAAAAATCCGATTCATTTACATAAATAAAGGAAACAAGTTTACCATCTCCTACACCTGCAATTCCGTATTCCCGAAAAATATATCGTGGAGAATGAACTGTTCCTACCACGATGTATTCGTCATACTTAAGTTCCTCTTCCGTGCCTTCTATAGGAATCCGATCTCCAACATGATATTTCTCGGCATCAGCAAGGCATTCTCCGGCTTTTGCAGGCATATTGCCTTCCACCAATTGAATCTGACAGCTATCTGCGGATATGCTATGCACACGTATCGCTTGCCCGTCAGATAAAACATCTATAAAATGACCAGGGACTACCGTATCTGCCAGCGGAAGTGCCTCAATGGCCTCGACATCTTCCTGTGTCAACCCCAACGTGCTGATAATCTGAAAATCAAATAAGGACATTTCCCGATAATAATCATCCACAGAGGCCGTAATATCTGGAGCAGAGGCGCGAATTCCGGAAAAGAAACCGACACCCACTGCCACAATAATCAATAATGAAAGAAAACGACCAAATGATTTTTTTACTTTAATGGCTGAATTTTTCAACAACATCATAATTCACCACACTATCTCTTCTACAGTTTTAGGTGTCTGCTGGATGATTTGCTGTACCGTCCCGTTTTTCATGTGAATTACCTTATCAGCAATCTGTGATATTACGGCATTATGCGTGATAATAATGGTAGTCATTCCCATTTCGTGGCATGTACGCTGCAATAAAGCAATAATTCGCCTGCCGGTATGGCTATCCAGTGCTCCTGTCGGTTCATCACAAAGTAATAGTTTTGGATTTTTTGCAATTGCTCTGGCAATAGCTACACGTTGCTGTTCTCCTCCGGATAATTGAGCCGGAAAATTTTTCATTCGTTCTTTTAATCCAACCTGCGTTAATATTTTTTGTGGTTCAAATGCATTTTTGCATATCTGACAGGCAAGTTCTACATTTTCTATAGCAGTCAGGTTTGGCACTAAATTGTAGAATTGGAAGACGAAACCGATTTCATTACGGCGATAAGCAATCAGTTCTCGTTCCCGAAACTGATCGATTCTTGCTCCGTTTACATAAATTTTTCCATCGCTAAGACGATCCATGCCTCCAAGCAGATTTAAAACAGTTGTTTTGCCTGCACCGGATGGCCCTAATATTACTGCCAGCTCGCCTTTTTCTATTGCAAAAGAGCAATGCTCAACTGCTGTTACTTTTACATCGCCTGTCTGATATTCTTTTTTAACATTTTCAAATTCAATATATGCCATAATAACCCTTTTTTTATACATAGTGTTGACTATTTATCATACTTTTAGTATATTTTCACTATGAGAGTATTTCAACAAGCAGATAAATTATCAATGTCATATGTACAACATACTGCTAAAGAAATGTTGGATAAATAACAAAAGCAATTTTAAATTTTTTGTGAATGGAGCTTAGTATGAGCAATATACGAAACGATCGCCGTATTAAATATACAAAAATGGTATTGAAAGAAAGTTTTATTAATCTATTAAAGGAAAAGCCGCTTTCAAAAATTACGATTAAAGAAATTTGCGAAA
>CAMEMG010000096.1:0-5984 GCA_945927325.1 uncultured Clostridia bacterium
GCGGGCATGCCGGATATTGCGTAGATGGTTCTGCGGAGGATTACCAATTGATTTTCGAGCAGGAAGAAGATCTGGATCTTTATTATACGGACGCACAAAGCCTGTTCAATGAATCCTATCGGTTGGCTAAGCGCATCACGGGTAATACCTACGATATCGTCTATGAGGATTTTGATGTGGACGCCATTATCCTCAAGGCACCCAAAAGCCATAAAGTCAAGCTGGTCAAAAAGAGCGATGGCACCGGCCTGGAATTTGATTACACCGGTTTTGAAAATCTCACTTTGTGGACACCGCCCAAAAAGCAGGCGCCTTTCTTCTGCCTGGAACCCTGGAACGGATTGCCGGCTTACACCGATGAATCCGGAAACTTTGAGGATAAGCCCGGCCACATTACGTTGGAAGCCGGTCAGGAATACAGCGTCAGCTATTCCATTACTGTCCTCAAATAAAGCAACTCTTTGCCCTGCGTATTGCCGCAGGGCTTTTTCATCCTGATTATGAAGTTATTGTACCCCGATTACTATCCATCCTTCCACTGCCTAGCTTCGGCTTGCCATGATAATTGCTGCCTTGGTTGGGAAATTGATATTGACCCCGATGCCTATGCCAATTATATAGCTCAACCCGGAGCTTTCGGCGAAAAACTCCGGGCTAATATCCAAGCCGATCCCACGCCGCATTTTCGTTTATGCGGTAAAGATGAACGTTGCCCGTTTCTCAATGCGCAGAATCTATGTGAAATTCATATCCGCCTGGGCGAACAAGCACTTTGCCGGATCTGTACCATGCATCCACGCTTCGCCGAGCAATTTGGTGATTTTGCCGAAATCGGCCTGGGCTTGGCCTGTGAATCAGCTGCCCGGCTGATTCTCAGCCGCAGTCAGCCTATGCAATTAATCGAAAGCGAAGGAACGGCTCCTTTTGAGGAACAGCAGCCTTTCGAGCCTGCTTTACGTACAGGCGTCTTTCGTGCGCGCAAGCATCTGATGCTTTTGCTGCAGCAGCGCACGCTTCCTGTCAGTCAACGCTTATTGCAGGCTTTATTGTATGGGCAGGAGCTGCAGGCATTGTTGGAAACCGGCACTTCTCTCGATAGCTTCTGCCAAATATGCACCCAGGAACCCCCGGCAGAGTATCCCCTTCCTTTGGTATACTTCAACCCCTGTGAAACATTGTGCGCTTTGCTGAATACTTTCCTCCAAATGGAATATCTGGACTCTCATTGGAATGCGGAACTCAGCGCCTGCGCCCAATGGCTTTCCCAATGCTCTCCTGCTCAGCTATGCGCACTTCAACCACCAGCCGAAAGTTGGTGTGTGCTTCTCTACGAGCAGTTCTGCGTATATTTGCTGTTTCGATATTTCGCGAAAGCTTCCTTTGATTGGGATCTGCTCGGCAAACTTCAACTGATTGCAGCAGCTTTTTCTTTACTGTATCTTTTGCAGATCCATTCCGTTCATATCGGAGAATCCTGGGATTTTTCCAAAGCCTGCCATATTGCCAAATCTTTTTCAAAGGAAGTGGAATACAGCGAAGAAAATATGGAGTTGCTGCAACAGGCACTGACAGAGCAGCCTCTTCTGACACCTCTACGGTTATGTCTTCTGCTCAGTGCATTGCATATCTAAAGATGGATTTCATAAAAGTTTCGTTCTGTGATTGACGAACTGGGTTCGCTATGTTAATGTTATAGTAAGAGTCAATGAAAGAGGATACTTATGAAACTGTGTTGTTGCCGCAAAGATGTTGTTTAAGCCGTTTTTCCCATATAGTAAGTGTTGTTATTTGGGAAGAACCGCAGTCTGTGCGGTAAGTTTGAAAAGATTATCTGCCGCATATATTAGAAATATGCGGCTTTTTTATTAAATTTTTATGGGAGAAGAATATGCTGAGTAAATTCTATTTGTATAACACATTGTCTAAAAAGGTAGATGAATTCGTACCGCATACGCCGGGCAAAGTTTCCATGTATACCTGCGGACCCACTGTTTACCATTATGCACATATCGGCAATCTGCGCAGTTATATTATGGAAGACATTCTGGAAAAAGCTCTGCGCTACAACGGTTATGAAGTCAAACGCGTCATGAATATCACCGACGTCGGTCATCTTTCCAGCGACGCCGATACCGGTGAAGACAAAATGCTTAAAGGCGCCAAACGGGAACATAAAACCGTTATGGAAATTGCCAAATTCTATACTGATGCTTTTTTTGAAGATTGCCGCAAACTGAACATTAAGCGGCCGGATGTAGTCGAGCCTGCCACCAACTGCATTCAGGAGTTTATCAATATGGTCTCAACCCTGATCGAAAAAGGCTATGCTTATGTAGCCGGCGATAACGTATATTTCGATACTTCCAAGCTGGATGACTATTATGCTCTGACCGGGCATAGCAGCGACGACCTCATGGTCGGAGTACGAGAAGATGTGGAGGAAGATACCAATAAACGCAATAAAGCCGATTTTGTGCTCTGGTTTACCAAGTCCAAATTCGATGATCAGGAATTAAAATGGGATAGTCCCTGGGGAATCGGTTATCCCGGCTGGCATATCGAGTGCTCAGGCATCAGTTTAAAACATCTGGGCGAGTACCTTGATCTGCATTGTGGTGGCGTTGACAATATTTTCCCCCATCACACCAATGAAATTGCTCAAAGCGAAGCATATCTCGGACATAAATGGTGCAATTACTGGTTCCACGTCCATCATCTCAATGACAAATCCGGTAAAATGAGCAAATCCAAAGGAGATTTCCTGACTGTCTCATTATTGGAAAGCAAGGGATATGATCCTCTGGCTTATCGTATGTTCTGCCTGCAGTCGCATTATCGCAAGCCATTGGAATTCAGCTATGATGCGCTGGATAATACTGTTGCCGCCTATAATCGTCTTAAAAAGCGCATTGCCGCTTTACAGCCGCAGGGAGAAGCAGATCTGCAAGCGGCTGAGCCTTACCGCGTTCGTTTTGCGCAGGCATTGGGAAATGACCTCAACACTTCCATGGCCTTGACTGCCATATATGACATTTTGAAGGCGCCGTTGGACGATGCTACAAAATTATGGCTGATTGAAGATTTCGACAAAGTTCTTTCTCTGAATCTGCGGGATGCTCACGAACAGGAAAACTCTGCAGTGGATGCAGATCTTGCGGCTTATGTGGAAGCAAAAATTCAGGAGCGCGCCGAAGCAAAGAAGCAAAAAAATTATGCTGCTGCCGATGCCATCCGCGATGAGCTGCTTGCCCACGGCATTCTTTTAAAAGACAGCCGTGACGGCACTACCTGGAGCAAGGCATAAGGCAAATTGTCATTAAATCTGTTTTACGATAGGAGGGTTTCTCATGAAGATCATTTTCACCGATCGCTATGGTCAGATGAGCCGCCGTGCAGCCAATATCATTTCTGCTCAGATCATACTGCATCCCCGCACAGTATTAGGATTGGCCACCGGCACCACACCCATCGGCACTTACAAGCAACTGATTGAATGGTATCAAAAGGGCGATCTGGATTTTTCTCAGGTCATTACCTTCAATCTGGATGAGTATTATGGCCTTCCGGGTACACACCCTCAGAGTTATCGTTACTTTATGGATACTCATCTGTTTAACCATGTAAATATCCGTAAAGAAAATACGCATGTACCGGATGGAACGGCATCTGATGCTGGCGCACAATGCCTATCCTATGAACAGGCAATTGAAAATGCCGGCGGAATTGACCTGCAATTGCTGGGAATTGGTCATAATGGCCACATTGGGTTCAATGAGCCTGGTACCTCCTATGAAAAAATGACGCACTTGGTAGATCTGACGGAAAATACCATACAGGCCAATTCCCGCTTATTTGCCCGCAAAGAGGATGTCCCGACTCAGGCGCTGACCATGGGTATGAAATCCATCATGCATGCCAGACGCGTTCTGCTGATTGCCAATGGGCCTGCCAAAATTGAGATCCTCGAAAAGGCTTTATATGGCCCGATTACACCCGAGCTGCCGGCTTCTATTCTGCAACTGCATCCGGATTTGACCGTAATTGCAAGCCGAAATTAATGTACTTACACAAGCGCCCTCATCATCAGAGGGCTTTTGTTTACCCATTGCACTATACCACGTATACTTTTTTACCCGGGAAATTTTATGCATGGATGTGTTTCAATTATCTTCTGTTGCCTCTTATCAGTTTCACTTTAGGCAAGCTCTCCTCATTGGCTCTCATAAAAAAAGCAGCCTTTCTCAAGGCTGCTTTTTTCTTTTCCTTTTTTTGATCGTTTTATTAAATTCCACAAAGATGGTTACTCCCTCTTCTTTGGTGCTTTTTGCCCAGATTTTTGCCTGATGCTGCATTGCCAAAGTTTTTGCGATGGCCAATCCGAGGCCGTGCCCGCCTGCATCGCGATTGCGTGCCTCATCTACCCGGTAAAAACGGTCAAAAATATGTTCCAATTTTTCTTTCGGAATGACTTCGCTGCACGTATTATTAACGCTGAGCAGCACTTTTTCCTGTTTCCGTTCCAATTTCAACGTAATGGTCCCGCCCACCGGAGTATATTTGCAGGCATTATCCAACAGATTAATCATCAAATGCCCCAAACCCGAAGCATTGCCTTGCAGCTTCACCCCAGGAGCAATATCGCTATTCATCGTAATACCCTTTTCATAGGCAACCGATTCAAAAGGAAGCATGCTATTCCAGGCCACTTCACTCAAATCAATATCCGAATGAATCAACAGATCTTTTCCCGCATCCGACTTGGCCAAAAACAACATATTTTCCACCAAATCTTTCATGCGCTCCGCTTCCGCCTTAAGGTACTCCACCCATTTTCTCTGGGAAGCGATTGTTTCGTCCGCATTGGCCAAAAGTATATCCGCATTGGTCAGAATAATGGTCAACGGTGTTTTGATTTCATGAGATGCGTCTGCCACAAACTGTTTTTGCTGAACCCACGCCTTTTCCACCGGACGTACCGCAATTTCAGATAAGAAGTATACCACAGCAACAACTGCCAGCATCCCCACCAGAATAATCAGCAAACCGCTTTCCATATAGCTTTGCAGCTGCTGCCGCTGTGCTGAAACATCTGCAAAAGCAATGCGAAAACCGCCATCTTCGCTCTGCCGTACATATCTCAGATTCATGGAAGAAATAACACCGCGCTCCTTTTCCGCTTCCGTTGCACAGTGCACTGCTTTTTCCAGAATGCTTTGCTCAACCTCAGAATAATACTGCATATCCAGCAGAGTTATTTCGCCTTCTTCATTTACCTCCACGCAAAATCCTGGCTGCGTGCCATATCTCAATTCCTTTTTTCCATTCATCGTAACCTTTGGATGCCGCGGATAAAAGCCGCGTTCCAATACCTTCTCCAAATGATGATAGCCATCCTGTTCCTGACGGCAATACACATTGATACAAAAGGCAGCCAATATGGCCAGAAAAATGCCAAAAATGAGCAGCGCGGTCATCAGCACAAATTTCTTGCGCAATTTTTTAATCATCTTTTTCTTCTAACCGATATCCCACTTTGCGTATGGTCTTGATTTTAGCTTCTGATCCCAGGAAATTGAGTTTTTTCCGCAAGAAGGAAATATAAGCCTCCACATTATTGTCATCTGCTTCTGCATCCGCGCCCCAAACTTTAATGATGATATCCTCTTTGGGAACGATCACCTTGGGTTTGTTGATCAGCAGGCGGAGAATTTCAAATTCTTTATAAGCCAAATGCATGGATTTTTCTCCACAATTCAGCGTCCGCATGGAAATATTCAGGGAAAGATTGGCAAATTTTATTTCATCAAAAACCACATCTCCCTGTCGGCGCATCATAGCGCGAATGCGAGCCAGCAACTCTTCCGGAGAAAAAGGCTTTGTCATATAATCATCTGCTCCGCAATCCAGCCCTTTTACCTTATCGCTTATTTCATCCTTAGCCGTTAGCAGCAGAATCGGCACATTATTTTTCTCTGCACGCAGCT
>CAMEMG010000097.1:0-5901 GCA_945927325.1 uncultured Clostridia bacterium
GCTTCTGCGAAATCGACTTCAGGCTATCATCTTTATCAATAATAACACTGATTTCTTCGGTACTATCAACATCCACCGGTGCTATATAGTGCCCATAAACATAATTGTAAACAATAACACCCATGATCGCGACAATTGCCAAACTGCAAGCCACCATAATAGCTGTTTTCAAAACACGCCTGCCAATATCCCGCCAGGGATTTTCCTCTATGTTGCGATCAATCTTTGTATATTTACGCGTTTTAACCATCTGCTTCCCTTTATTCCGGGATTCAGGTGATGAAAACTTTTTCTTTTCCGCCTGTTGCTTCGTTTCTATTACCGGAGCATGAATCTGGCGGGATTTTTGTTTTTCTTCCGGCACCTCACGTATCGTCTGCTTTGTCCCCTGAGACTTAAACTCTACAGGTTTGATTGAGCGACGTTGATTCCGATTATCCATTTCCTTTCTTCTCCTCTATACTTGGAAACTTCCCTTATTCCTGTTCAAACAAGCCTGTATCCAACTCACAAGCATCCCCGATAATTTTATAAATATCAGAAACAATTGTATTGAATTTATATTCGGCAGCAAAAAATTCAGTCACTTTAGGATTAAAAGCCAATACTTCTCCAACCTTTTTCAATTTGTCCATTAATTCTTCGCTTGGCTGTTGCCCCGACATCACCATGGCCTGCGCCTCAAACTGAGCCTGCTTATACTGTTTTAAAAGTGACTTGGTTGTTTCTTCGGCATATAATTCATCTTTCAATGCCTTATAAGTTTTAAATTCTTCACTCTGTTTAATATCAGCTGCCAGCTGATGTGCTCTATCATAAATATACATAAACGTTTTTCCTCCTCTATAAAAATCATTTATTCACACTTCAATAATAATCGGCAGTATCATCGGGCTGCGCTTGGTCTTATTATACAAATAAGAGGAAAGAGTACTTTTCACTTTGCTCTTAATCGTAGCCCAATTGGCTCCCTTTACCTTGGTACATTCATCTACCGTACGGACAATCAGTTTCTTTGCATGCGCCATCAATTCCTCGGCTTCCTTAACATATACAAAACCTCTTGAAAGAATTTCCGGCTCAGAAACTAAGCCGCGCTGCCCTTTCGACATCGTCAAAGCTACAACAAACAGCCCATCTTGCGAAAGTACCTGCCTGTCCTTCAGCACTACACTGCCGACATCTCCAACTCCCAAACCATCAATCATAACAATGCCCGATTCCACTGCTTCGCCGTATTTCGCGCTCTTCTTGCGCAGCTCAATAGGCATTCCAAGCTGAGGTATAAACACATCTTTCTTCTTATAGCCCATATTGTAAGCCAGATCAGCGTGACTGTATAAATGCCGCTCTTCTCCATGCACCGGAATAAAATACTTCGGTTTAATCATAGCAAGCATCAACTTCAGTTCTTCTTGGCAAGCGTGCCCTGAGACATGTACCTGTGCCATCCCCCCAAATACAACTCTTGCTCCCTGCCGGTACAGCAAATTAATTACATGAGAAATATTTTTCTCATTGCCCGGTATAGAGGAGGAGGATAAAATCACAAGATCTCCCTGCTTAATACCTATTTTTGAATGCTCTCCTTCAGCCATTCGCACCAACCCTGACATGGGTTCCCCCTGGCTTCCTGTTGCCAAAATTACTACCTTACTATCCCGTACACGATCAATTTCATCCATTTCGATGATCATCTTCTCAGGGATATTCAAATAACCCAGTTCTTTTGCAACCCCAGTAATACGCAAAATGCTGCGTCCAGTCAGGCAGACTTTCCGGTTATACTTTTTAGCTACATCAATGACCTGCTGCAAACGATGCACATTCGACGCAAAGGTAGCAATAATAATACGCCCTTTAGCCTCTGAAAAATATTTTTCAAAACTTTGCCCTACGCTTCGTTCGGAAATGGTATAACCGGGCGTTTCAGCATTGGTACTGTCTGACATCAATGCCAGCACTCCTTCTTTTCCCAACTCGGTAAAGCGCTGTATGTCTGCTACTTTTCCATCGATCGGCGTAAAATCAATCTTAAAGTCACCGGTATGCACCAGCGTTCCTTCCGGAGTATGAATCGCTAAAGCAACAGCATCATCAATGCTATGGCTGACTTTTACAAATTCAACTTCAAATGCACCGCATCTGACTTTGCTGCCCGGCTCAACGCATTGCAACTTCTGATTCTTTACTCCATGTTCTGCCAACTTAATTTCCACCAGAGCCAAAGTTAATTTGGTTCCATATACGGGAACAGAAAATTTCGGAAGCACATACGGTGTAGCGCCAATATGATCCTCATGCCCATGTGTCAATATAATAGCCCGCAGTTTATCCTTATTTTTCAGCAGATATTCTGTCTCTGGAATTACATAATCAATGCCCAGCATATCATTTTCCGGAAACATCAACCCGCAATCAATGACAATCATATCATTGCCATATTCAATTACCGTCATATTTTTTCCGATTTCGCCAATTCCGCCGAGCGGAATAATGCGAATGGCAGGTCTCTGCTTCGCGTTGTTATTCGATTTACGATTCGTTCTTTGCCTGTTTCTCAAGTAAAATTCGTCCTCACTTTTATTTCTATCGTAATACTTTTCTATCATATCATATTTTACATTTTTCGTTAAGTATATACACCTGTTTTATTGAAACTTCTGCCTTTTATATCAATCCGATGCTCTAAAATATGAATTGCGCACACTTTCCATTTTCTCTCCATATTATAAACCAATACAAGGAGGTTTGCCATGAATAAAATTGTAAATGTTTTAGGCATTTCTTTGAATTATCAATCCAAAAATGGTGAAATCGAAGCCATTTCGCATATAGATCTGGATATCGCGGAAGGAGAATTTGTAAGCATCGTCGGTCCCAGCGGCTGCGGAAAATCAACGCTGCTTTCAATTATTTCCGGCCTGCTCTCCCCTTCCTCGGGATCTGTCTATATCAATGGAAAACAAATATCTGGCCCGGACCCCATTATTGGCTTTATGCCGCAGAGGGATCACCTTTTTTCCTGGCGGACTGTTTTCGGTAATATCATGCTTGGGCTGGAAATTCAACACCGCAAGACCCCGGAAAACGTTGCTTACGCCGAAGAACTTCTTCGCATTTACGGTTTATCCGATTTCAGAGAAAAATATCCTTCTCAGCTTTCCGGCGGTATGAGGCAGAGAGTTGCCCTAATCCGAACGCTGACCACTAAACCGGAGTTGCTATTATTAGATGAACCTTTTTCTTCTCTTGATTATCAAACACGCCTCGCCGTTTCCAATGATATATATCATATCATTAAACAGGAGAAAAAAACAGCTATCATGGTAACACATGATATTTCGGAAGCCATTTGCGTTTCTGACCGCATCGTCGTCCTATCGCGTCGCCCCGCTCATATCAAGGCCATTCATGCTATTGATTTTGATATGCAGAAAAATTCCCCCATGGCCCGAAGAGAGCACCCTCTTTTCCGAACATATTTTAATCAAATATGGAGGGAGTTGGATGTCAATGGATAACAATAAAGAAATACTTTCCCCCGCAAGAAAACTTTACTTAAAAGAACTCCGAAGAAAAAATGCCTGGATCTCTTCTTGCAAAATTTTTTTGATTTTAGGTCTGCTCCTATTATGGGAAGTCGCCGGAAAATTAGGCTGGATCGATCCTTTTATCATGAGTCAGCCTTCACGCATTTTCCGCTGCATTGTGAACCTGTATCAACAGGGAGATTTAATTCGGCATATTGTTGTTTCCTGCTTAGAAACGATAATTGGATTTCTGTTAGGTACTTGTATCGGTACCTTCATTGCAACACTTCTCTGGTGGTCACCGTTTTTATCAAATGTATTAGAACCTTACCTTGTGATTCTCAATGCTCTTCCAAAAGTAGCATTAGGTCCCATCATTATCGTTTGGGTAGGTGCCGGACAAAAGGCAATCATTATCATGGCACTTGCCATTTCGTTAATCGTAACGATTCTGGAAGTGTTCCACGGTTTTATTACCATGGATCCCGAAAAAATCAAATTATTGCGTGCAATGGGCGCAACCCGCCGCCAAATTTTCCAGAAACTCATTTTTCCCGGAAACTTTCCCACGATTATCAATTCTCTTAAAATCAATGTGGGGCTTTGCTGGGTGGGTGTGATCATGGGAGAATTTCTTGTCTCAAAGGCAGGCATAGGTTATCTCATCGTCTACGGTTCACAGGTCTTTCAGATGGATTTGGTAATGTCCAGTGTTATGATATTGACCTGTGCCGCGACCATTATGTATCAAGGAATTGTCTTACTACAGAAATTTTTAACAAAACATATTCACTGAGAACCCTAAAGGAGGAATTAAGGGCATGAAAAAAATTTTGTATGCTGCACTGGCTTTGCTTTTTTGCATTAGTTTGACACTTAGCAGCTGCGAAAAACATTCTACTGAAGAAGTCGTTCATCTCACAGTCAGTGAAGTTACCCATTCTGTCTTCTATGCTCCCCAGTATGCGGCCATTGCTCTCGGTTATTTTGAGGAGGAAGGCCTTGAAATAGAGCTGGTAAATGGCGGTGGCGCCGATAATGTTATGACAGCCGTCCTTTCCGGGCAAGTTGATATCGGTTTTGCTGGCCCTGAAGCAAGCATTTATGTCTACAATGAAGGTAAGGAAGACTTTGCCCAGGTTTTTGCACAGGTTACAAAACGGGATGGATCTTTCATCGTTTCCAGAACTCCTAACGCTTCTTTTTCTTATAAAGACTTTGAAGGAGCCCACGTATTAGGTGGTCGAAAAGGTGGAGTTCCCTATATGACCCTGGAATACGTTGTTAAGCAGAGTGGAATCGATATAGATGCCGTTCAACTGGATACTTCCATCGATTTTGATTTAATGGTTCCCTCTTTTACAGCCGGTACCGGCGACTATGTAACAGTATTTGAACCAGTCGCCTCTACCCTGGAGCAGGAAGGCAAAGGGTATATTGTAGCCTCTGTCGGTCAGGATAGTGGTGAAATCCCTTATACCGCTTACTTTGCATTGCAAAGTTATATCAATGAGCATCCGGATATCATCCAGAAATTCACCAACGCACTCTACAAGGCACAACAATGGGTAATACAGGCAGATGCAAAAACAATTGCGGAAGTAATTGCTCCGTTCTTTCCGGATAGTGATCTCGCCCTGTTAAGCGCTGCAATCCAACGGTATCAGAATATTGATGCCTGGGTCAGCACACCTGCGATGACTCAGGATGCCTTTGAGCGGTTGCAAGATGTCATGCAGGAAGCAGGCGAATTGAAACAACGTGCTTCCTATCTTGAAATTGTTAATAATACTTTCGCAGAAAAAGCAGTTCAATAACTTTAAACTTTATTTAGCAAAAAAGCGGTTGTTCAAAACAACCGCTTTTTATGTTTTGTTAATGTTTTTTACTGGTTACCATAAACGCGCACAAAACGTACACTGTAAAAATCGCAGGTAATCAAATCCCCGTTTTGTATATCCTTTACAACCATATAATTCCTTCCCACTTTTTGCAGAATACCATCTACCTCAAATACATTGTTACTACCTGCTATAAAATGCGCCATAATATGTTTACCCACCTGCGCAGCCAGATAACCGTTCATGTCCTGTGGCATATCCAGCACATCAAACGGACCATATCCCATATTTCGCCGTTTTATCTGCAATTGAGATTCTTGCGTGATCAATTTTCTTTCCTGCATAGGATCATGATTCTGCGTTCGTATGTTCGTTTGATCCTGCACGATCGGCATTGATTGTATGGGCTCCCCTCCGCCACATCGGAATTCCTTTTTTCGATTTAAATCAACTCGTACTTCCTGGAAGGTATTATCTTTTTCATTCATTTCCATATGCTCCTACAACTTTTTTGCTTTAGCTTTTTG
>CAMEMG010000098.1:0-5892 GCA_945927325.1 uncultured Clostridia bacterium
ATTAAGATTTTACAATTCTTTGCACAATCACTACCTTGTATCTTCTCCAAAAGACTCAAGCCATCCAAATCCCGTAAAATAATATCTGTTACAAGGAGATCCGGACAAAGGGAATTGAATTTATCCAAGGCCTCATATCCGGAATAAGCAATTGCGCATCTGCCGAATGCACTCATTTGTTCCAGATTTCTTTTAATGGATAAAATATAATCTCTGCTGCCGCCGGCTATCAATGCCTGCAATTTTCGATCTGCCATGGATAAGCCTCCCATCCTTAATCTACCAAAATTATACTACAGCCCGCTCCTTTGGTGCAATGTATCTATTCCATTTCGCTCATATCCTGTAACATCCAATCGACATATACGCCATATCCTCGTTTTGGATTATCGATAAAAACATGTGTCACAGCACCAATCAGCTTACCATTTTGAATAATCGGGCTTCCACTCATGCCCTGTACAATACCTCCTGTTTTCTCCAGTAAGGCAGCGTCATCTATTTCTATAATAAAACTACGCTGCGCCTGGGTTCCCTGATCGTATACTTTGATAATCTGGCAAGAATATTCTTTTACGCCGTTCCCATCTACTGTGCACAGCAGGGTTGCTTCACCCAATTCTATTTCACTTCTATCTGCTGCTTCCAGATAAGTATATATCTCATTTTGGAGTTCTGCTTCGGCACTTCCGTAAATGCCGTATTCCGTATTTCGTTCAATGTTGCCCAATTCTTTGGCATTATCAGTAAAACTTCCCTTCAGTTCTCCCGGAACACCAGCTTCTCCTTTTACTACATCTATAATCCTGGATTCCACAATAGTTCCATCTTTTACGGTGAGAATCTCCCCTGTGTCAAAATCAGTAATGGCATGCCCCAATCCCGCAAGATGCCCGCTTTCGGGATCATAAAAAGTAAGTGTGCCCACACCCACCGTACTATCTCTTAACCATGCCCCCAGCTTATAGGTTTTGCTTTGTATATCCATCTGAGGCTGAATCTGCAGTTCCAAACGTATCTGATCCCGCAAAATTACCAAGGAGACTTTTTTCTCACCATATTCTCCTACCAACTGAGATAAATGTGCAGCGTTTTCAATTTCTATTCCGTCATATTCCAAAATGATATCGCCCGTCTGTAGCCCTGCTTTTTTAGCAGGATTGCATTTTTCACCGTTTTCCCGGGAAATATCCATCAGACCGACAATCAGTGCACCTTTGGTGTGCAACATAACACCAATACTTTGCCCTCCCGGAATCAATACTTTCTTTTCTACAGAAGTAATTCGGATATCCTTGATGGGGATCACTCCGAAAAGTTTGAGTTGTACCTCTGCGTTGCCTTCTTCACTGCTGGCGATTTCCAAGGCAGATCCCCAATTCCCCTCTCCTTCAGAAACTAAAGTTCCATTCACTGTAATTTCGGGGTTTGTCTCGTCTAATGCATCTTTCAGAGTCATGCTCATCGGCAACCCTACATCCAGCGTCCGGGAATGATTACCTATCAGATATATTTCATCAGGCAGTGAGGATAGCTGCTGAACTGTTCCGCCTATTACGACTGCCAACAAAGCCGCCAGCAGCCCGTATAAGATCGCCCTCCTAATTCCTTTTTTTCTAAACATAAAAAAGCACCTCGCTAAATAATTGCTCATCTTATTATCTAGATCGAAGTGCTTTTTTATTCTGTTAAAATTTTATAATGAAGTGAACTGCTTTTGATAAAAGAAATTATTTTTCATCAAAAATCTTTTTTACAATTGCTGTTTTATCAACGCTGCATTGGCCAACAATTCCTGTGCATGGCGTCGAGCTGTATCCGATTGCAACCCGCCAGAAAGTCGAGCAATCTCTCCCTCTAAAGCCTGTTGGTCGATTCTATACAAATCAGTTGTAACCATGCCATTAGTTTCTTTTTTCTCAATAAAGAAATTGGCATCTCCCATCGCTGCAATCTGCGGCAGATGCGTCACACAAATAACCTGCCTTTTTTTAGCAATATTTGCTATTTTTCTGGCAACTATCTGCGCCATCGTGCCGCTGATTCCCGTATCAATTTCGTCAAAAATCATGGTATCGATGGATTCGTTTTCGGCTACTATATTTTTAATGGCCAGCATTACCCGGGAAATCTCACCGCCTGATGCAATCTTTGCCAAACGGCGTGGTGGTGTTCCTTTATTTACAGAGATCAATAAAGCTGCCGCATCCCATCCCTCCGCACTGTAATTTTCACGGGTAAACTCGGTATGCAGCTTTGCATCTCTCATACCCAGCTCGGACAATTCCTGTTTCAGACGCTCTTCCAACTTGACGGCAATTTTTTTACGAATAGAAGTTAATTCTTCAAAAATTGCTTCCATTTTCTCGCGTGCCAAGTCGGCCTTTCTCTGTAGTTTATCCAATTGCACTTCACTATCCTGCAATTGCTCCAGCTGTTCTTTACTATGCGCGCAGAACTCCAATATTTCCGCGACGCTTGCTCCATATTTTCTTTTAAGCACTGATATTTCAACCAGTCTTGTTTCGATTTCGTTCAAGCGTTCTCCATCATAGATGACATTGCCAGCCATTTCTGCTACTTCATAAGATGCATCTTCCACTGCATAATAAGCATCGCTCAAAATTTTTTCCACACGTTCGTAAGAAGGATCCAATGATGCAATCTGCTGCAGGCTGCGAACCGCTTCATACAATGTGCTTACTGCACCGCGTTCTCCGACAAGTGCATTTTTTGCAGCTTCCAGGTTCTCTGCAATATGTTCCGCATTCTGCATCACTCTGCGTTCGGCAGATAATGCAACATCTTCCTCTGCCTTCAATGAAGCTCGCTCAATTTCCTGAATTTGATAAGAAAGCAAATCAATCAGCCGTGTTTTTTCAGAAGCATTTTTTTGCAATATCTGCAATTCATGATTCGCTTGTTGATAAACCCTATAAGCCTCTGCAGCTCTCTGCTTGACCTCTTCCAACTCTGATCCCGCATAGGCATCAATCAACTGCAAATGATATGTCTCATCTAAAAGATTTATATTTTGATTTTGCCCATAAATATCTACAAAATGCGACATAATTTCCCGCAATACCGTTAAATTGACCAGATGGCCATTCATACGGCATACGTTTTTTCCATTTATGGAAAGCTCGCGCGACACGATTAATTCTTTTCCCTGAAATCCATATTTTTCCAGTACAGGTAAGTTCTGCTGCTCTTCTGAAAGCTCGATTTGAGCTTCCACAGAAGCCATCTGCTCTCCGGCGCGGATCAACTCTTTATCTGCACGGCTGCCTAAAATCAGATTGACAGAATCTACAATAATAGATTTTCCGGCACCTGTCTCACCGGAAAGTACATTAAAACCACTTTCAAAACTAATAGAAAGTTCGGAAATTAAAGCTATATTTCGTATAACCAGTTCAGAAATCATAAATTCGCCCCCGCGAGGTGCCTCTGTTATCGCATCAATGCTTTTAATTTTTGTATGACACCTGAACGCATATGCTCCTCAACTACCAGAAATACCGTGTTATCTCCCGCCAGGCTTCCGATAATCTCCTGTATCCCAAAATTATCAATTGCTTCTCCTGCGGCAGATCCACTGCCGGAAAGCGTGTTTACAACCACAATGTTTCCGGATCCTTTAATAGAAATCACAACTTCACGGAAGATACGCATCATGCGTTCTGTATTCAACACTGTGCTGGATTCGTTGACTGCATATTTGTAGACGCCGCGTTCCGCCTGAACTTTAATCAAATGCAGTTCTTTAATATCTCTGGAAATAGTTGCTTGTGTTACCCGATATCCTCGCTTTTGCAGTTGAACACCCAGTTCTTCCTGTGTCTCAACATTTTGAGAAGAAATAATATCCAATATTACCTTTTGCCGTTCGTTTTTCACGTTTGTAAATCCCCCTATCACCGATCATACTATACAGTACTGCTCACTTCATCGCCATTCCGCCAGCTTTTCCTGTAAGACTGTATAAAAATTTTCTCCCGTTGTTCGTAAAAACTTTGCAGTAAAATCAGCTTTTCGAATCAAAACTTTCCACCCTGCAGGAACCTCTAAATAATCCTGTCCATCCAAAGCGAGCGCAATATTTGCTACTTCCCTGTGCACCTGGACATCAATTTGCGAAGTCCCATCCACTACAAAACTGCGTGAGCGCAGAGAATGTGGGCATAACGGTGTAACCAGCAGTACATCCACGGTCGGCGCAACTACCGGTCCGCCCGCAGACAAAGAATATGCCGTGGAGCCGGAAGGTGAAGAAATGATTACACCATCGCACCAATAAGTGCAAGCGCTTTGACCATCCACATCAACTTCCAGATGTATGATACGCAATTTGTTTTTCTGTGAAATTACGGCTTCGTTCAGCGCATAGCCGGCAAAATGCTTTTTGCCATTTGGTTCCTGCAAAAACGCTTCCAACATAAGCCGCTGCTGCAATTCATAATTGCCTTCCTGAATCTGATCCAATGCCATTTCCAGATTTTCCGGTTTGGTATCCAACAGAAATCCCAATCTGCCCAAATTCAGGCCCAATAGATATACACCGGTTGCCGCATATTTCCTGGAAGCAGCAAGCATCGTGCCATCCCCGCCCAATACCAGCAGAACATCTATCGGATGACGATCGCACCACTGTGCTTCCACTGCACCTAAAGCCTGCGCAGTTTCGGAATCAAAATAACAATCCAATCCACGTTTTTGTAAAACTGCAATCACTTTTTTTGTAATCGAAAGATCGATATCTTTTTCTAAATTGGTATAAATCCCAAACTTCTGCATAAGGTCCTCTGTTTTTGCTTTCTATAGCATACAAATATACATTAATTATACATTCTGCGAAAAAAATATACAATCCATTTTTTATTTGTGTGTATCTGCGTGTGCCTGTGCGACGATATTATGTATCATCTCATCCGAAACCACATCCAAAGATTTATTCAAGCAGAAATGTCCTAAAAACTCAATATTTCCATTCTGTCCGCGAATTGGCGAATAAGTCAGCCCTGCCGTGGCATAACCGATTTGTCGAAGTTCTTCTGTAACACGTTTCAGTACTTCTTCGTGTGTAGCCGCCTCTCGCACAATGCCTTTTTTCCCCACTTTTTCCTTTCCTGCTTCAAATTGCGGCTTAATCAAAGCAACAATTTCCTGTACTTCCAGTTTTCTAAGTGCCGGCACAATCAATTTCAAAGATATAAAGGAGACATCCATAGAAGCAAATGATGGAGCAGGATCAAAATCTTCGGGTTTCAGATATCTTGCATTGACGCGTTCCATTACGACAACTCTGGGATCCTGACGCAATTTCCATGCCAGTTGGCCATACCCCACATCCACCGCATAAACTTTCTCTGCTCCCGCAAGCAGCATACAGTCAGTAAAGCCACCAGTAGAAGCACCTACATCCATACAGACTCTTCCACGCAGCTGCAAGCCAAATTCTTGAATTGCTTTCTCCAATTTAAAACCACCCCGGCTGACATAGGGACAATCTGCTTCCTTCAGCACAATCTCATCCTCTTCCAGATACATTTCCCCAGCTTTTTGAGCAACAGAGCCATTCACCAACACCTGGGCCGACATCACAAGCGCTTTTGCCCGTTCGCGAGATTGCACCAATCCTTTTTCTACCATTAACACATCCAACCGTTTTTTCTGCATATGATATTATCCTCAATATCCAAGAAGCTATCCTCCGTGGATAGCTTCCCAAATTCACTTCTTATTCTTTAGCAGTCTCATTTTCTTCTGAAGCTTCCGGATCCGTTCCATATACACCGGTCTCCTTCAGTATTCTGTTTCTGATTTCTTCCATAGTAGCCGGGTTGTTTTCCAGATATTTTCTGGCGTTATCTCTACCCTGGCCAATGCGCT
>CAMEMG010000099.1:0-5623 GCA_945927325.1 uncultured Clostridia bacterium
CTCCCGGCAGCAGCGCACAGTCAATTTCTTTTGCTATCTCTATTTGCTGCGGTTCCAAAATTTTCCAACGATTCTCTCGCATTGGCATATCCGGCCGCCATAAAACTGCCCACATTTGTTTTTCCTTAATATAAGGGACATAAACTTCTATTCCGTTTAGATGTAATTGTTCCAATAAATCATGTGTCTGTACTTCATTCCGATAAGAAACGTAGCAAAACACACGTAAAAACCCTTTTTGTTCTATAAATTTTATAACTTTTTCAGCAATTTTTTGTGACGCCGTCGCTCTTGCTTCTTCTGATATTTGTTCGGAAAGCGACAATATTTTTCGGCGCAGTGCCTGCTTATCCGACTTAAGCATGTAAATATACCCGTGGCACTCTTGCGGATAGATTCGTCAATACTTCATAACTAATGGTCCCTACCAAATCCGCCAAATTCTCTGCTGTAATGTTACTGCCAATCAGACGCACTTCATCACCAATTTGCGCTCCTGTCCCGGTTATCAAAAACATACTCTGATCCATACAAATTCTGCCGATATTGCGAATTCTGTAAGAACCCAGTTCTGCCTCTGCCTTGCCCGAAAGTGCCCGCATATAACCATCTGCATATCCGATAGCTACTGTTGCGATCTGTTCTTTTTGGTTTGCAATGAATTTTCTGCCATAACTTACGCTGTCACCTGCTTCAATTGTTTTCACATAAGTAATATGGCTAATCAAAGAAAGCGCGGGTTTTAGATTTAATTGGCCTGCTTTTACTTCCCTAGAAGGCGCATAACCATACATAGATATGCCCATGCGGCACAAATCGAAATGCGCTTCGGGTATTTCGATAGTAGCCGCACTGTTGGATGCATGACACAACGGTGCAAAACCATAATCCCGAATAATCTGCAAAGCATGCTTAAAACGCTCTAATTGTTCTCTGGCAAAACACTTATCTGCTTCATCTGCTGATGCAAAATGCGTGAAGACGCCTTCCAATTCGATTCGGGATTGTTTTTTTAAAAATTCCAGCAAAGCAATCAGCTCTGCATCCGTACGCAAGCCAATGCGATTCATCCCGGTGTCGATTTTCATGTGAATCCTTGCCTGCTTTCCATTCGCCTCGCATATCCTATATAACAATTTCAACTGTTGTATAGTGTAGACGCATTGGGAAATTCCTGCTTCTGTCAGTGCGTTTACCGTTTCTTCATCTTCCGCAGAAGATAACAACAAAATATGTTTATCGCAGGTCTCTCGCAGTTCTACAGCTTCGTCTGCCGTTGCCACTGCAAACCATGAAACTCCTTCCTGCTCGGCTTTGGCAACTACCTGCTTCATTCCATGGCCATAGGCATTTGCTTTGACCACTGCCATCACCTGCGTTCCTGCTGCTCGTTTCAACTCTCTGATATTATGCGCAATACACTCCAAATCGACTGCTGCATAAGTTTTCCTCAGCATCCCTACTGCCTTCTTTCTCCATAAATATCTTCATAGAACATTATCTTTCAATATTCTTCAAATATACCTGCCTGGCGGCCATTGCTTTCCATTAACCAAACCGCAGCTTCGCCGGGCGATAATTCCTTTGATGGTTGAGAATTCGGCTGATTCATATCTGTTTGCCACCAACCATTATTTTCCGTAAACAGCGGATCTTTAACCTGAATTTGTCCTTTTTCTGAAATAACGCCCTGCTCTTTTTGCCGTAAAAAATACGCCATATCCAGAATACGAATCATTCCATCTGCCTGTTCTCTTTCATCAAATGCTTTATAAACCAACATTGAACAATTGAATTTTTCTGCCACACCACCAAAATCCTGTGGATGCATAGTTTCAAGGCAAACCAGTTCGTCAGCACGAAATTTCCCTGATTCTTTCTCCGCAAAACCAATCAGATATCCATCAATCCGTTGCATTTCATTTGTATGAACGGCCAAAACGCCATCATAAAGTTCCAAGGCTTCCGTCAGCATAAGGCGATAATAAGCCGAATCCCGTTCCAGAAAAAAATCTTTATCTGCCGTATAATCCCGATAGCAAGCGCAAATACCTTCAAAAATACATTCTGGCACCTGTTCAACCCGGTCGTAAAACTCCATACCTGTCAAGGGAGAGTTTTCTCTCACTTCATGCCAACAGCGATAGGAACAAACTTCAAAACCAAATTTCCGATAAAAGGAATGTATATATGTTTTTAAAGCAGCCGCCGGCACATTTTGTTTTTTGAGATCGTGCAATACGTATTCCATCACTCTGCTGGAATAGCCCTTTCCCTGTTCACTTTTCCATGTTGCTACACCGCGCAAAAATCCCACTTGCAATAATTTACCTAAAAAATGGATTTTTTGTCTGCTCACGCCCACCATGCTCTGCAGTTTTCCTTGCTCAAATAAACCATAATACTGATCCTGTGGAAATAATCGGGCAAAATAGTAATCGCAGAATCCATCTCCATCCTCAGGAAATGCATCCAACCACAACATTCGGGCCTGCATGGAATCCTGCGGTGTCAGCCTGCGCATTTCTATCAATTCAAAATCCTCCCCAGCAAAGTCGTCTTTTTCGCCTCCGTAATCTCTGCAGTCACCATTTTACCAAGCAGCTGCATACTTCCCGGCAGGTTTACCATCTTACCGCCATCCGTTCTTCCGCATACAGCTTTTGCATCCTTCGTGCTTTGCCCTTCAATCAGGATTTTTTCAATTTTACCTACGTTAGCCAGATTGCTCTGATAAGTATGTTCTGCCTGCAATGCAACCAGCCGCATAATACGCTGTTGCTTCACTTCTTCTGAAATTTGTCCAGGCATCTGTGCAGCCTTGGTTCCTTTACGCGGAGAATATACAAAAGTAAAGGCCGCATCATATTTTACCGTTTCCATTAAGGATACTGTTTCTTCAAAATCCGAATCCGTTTCTCCCGGAAATCCCACCATAATATCCGTAGAAAGAGAAATACCCGGAATTTCCCTACGAATTTGTTCTACAAGCCGCAGATATTGCTCCCTTGTGTATTTACGATTCATTTCCTGCAGAATACGCGTAGATCCCGCCTGCACCGGCAAATGCAGTTGTTTGCAAATATTATCGTGTTTTGCCATCTGCTCCAGCATCTTCATCGAAGCATCTTTCGGATGAGAAGTCATGAATCGAATCCGTTCTATTCCGGTCCTTGCAACCGCATCCAACAGGGTAGGAAAATCTGCATTTTCCAATCCTTTTCCATAGGAATTGACATTTTGCCCCAATAACATCACTTCCTTATATCCCTGCTCCATCAATTGTTCTATTTCACGCACAATAGCATGTATTGGGCGACTATGTTCTCTGCCCCTTACATATGGCACAATACAATAGGTACAGAAATTATCACACCCCTGCATGATGTTAACCGATGCCAAAGGCGGCGGAGTGCGCAGCATTTCCACCTCTTCTTCTGCTACACCCTCCTGCCGAATACACATGCTGCGCCCTTTCTCCATCAAAATTTGCCAAATCATCTGCGGCAGCTCCTGCATATTATTTGTGCCAAAAATCAAGTCAACAAAAGGGAACATTTTCCCCAGACGTTCTGCCACTCCTGCCTGCTGCATCATGCATCCACAGACACCAACAATCAAATGCGGCCTTTTCTGCTTGATCTGTTTCATTTTACCCACATTTCCGAAAATTTTATTCTCGGCATTTTCCCGAACACAACAGGTATTAAACAAAATCAGATCCGCATCTTCCTTCACTGGGTTCGGCCGATATCCAAGCGTGGTAAGAATACCCGAGATCTTTTCAGAATCATGGCTATTCATCTGGCAACCATATGTTTCTATATAAAAAGTAAATTTCTGTGCAGCGATATACTGCTTCATTTCTGCATAATCCATCAGAAGTTCTCCGTTTATTATAATTCTCACATCTTGTAAAAGAATTGCCTTTATTATAGAATAATTATAGCATTCTATCAACTGCACGAAAAACATTTTTGATTTTTTCAAAAAACCTGTTGACAATATTTCTGAATTCGTGTATATTTATAGGCGTCGCCTCGTGTGCGAAATTCCAATCGGGGTGTGGCGCAGTCCGGTTAGCGTACGTGCTTTGGGAGCATGGGGCCGGAGGTTCGAATCCTCTCACCCCGACCAAAAAAATCTGCTTCTCAATCCCAGTGAGTCGGCCGCTTATTGGCTCCTTGGTCAAGTGGTCAAGACACCGCCCTCTCACGGCGGTTACAGGAGTTCGAATCTCCTAGGAGTCACCAGATAATATCAACAGGGGCCTTTAGCTCAGTTGGTCAGAGCGGTCGGCTCATAACCGATTGGTCCGCGGTTCAAGTCCGTGAAGGCCCACCAAATTCTATATAGCATGCCTCGGTAGCTCAGTCGGTAGAGCAAGGGACTGAAAATCCCTGTGTCGGCGGTTCGATTCCACCCTGAGGCACCATTTATATAGATGCTGGTGTAGCTCAATTGGCAGAGCAGCTGATTTGTAATCAGCAGGTTGAGGGTTCAATTCCCCCCACCAGCTCCATCATCTCTATATTGTTTTATGGATGGGTTCCCGAGTGGCCAAAGGGAACAGACTGTAAATCTGTCGTCACAGACTTCGATGGTTCGAATCCATCCCCATCCACCATTTCTTCTCTCTTGAGAAGAATCATATGCGGATATGGCGGAATTGGCAGACGCGTACGGTTCAGGTCCGTATGAGCTTACGTTCATGCAGGTTCGACTCCTGTTATCCGCACCAAAAGACATATATCAATTGATATATGTCTTTTGTTTTCTCTTTTTTCTGGTATTCATTATGTTTTGCCACAAGACAGCTCTAAGCCACATTCATTTTATAAAGCATTCCCCTTTTTTTCGCTGCTCACAGCTTATCCCGAAATAGTTCAGATACTTTTTCTATAACAAATAGTATATATTTCTTTACAATATAAAAGGCGTTTCTCCCTATAAGAAACGCCCTCTGTAATAATGAGTATGTTGTTTTATCTGTTGAACAGCGCGAGTACAAAAATGGTCAACGTGGGTACCAGTACCACCTCAGCCATGCAAAGCCACAAGCTCATAAAAATATCCTCCTTTCAGTGTAGTACACGCTTGTTAAACATAAAAAACGAGAAACCTCATAAACTTTTCATCTTCGATATATAATAATTCCACATCAACTTAAAATTTCCTGCTTACCAAATAAATTTTTTTACTATTTTTTGATAAAAACTTCCCGCCCTATTGGAAAGTGTACGTAAAACAGCAAATTCTCCGTACGCACGAGAGCATACCGGAGGGTTATTGATATCCTTCTACCGGCAGAGAATGAAACTTCGTTCAGTCGGATTGCTGACTATACTTACTAATACTTCCGACAGAAGAGTATAGAAATGTGGCCCTATAGTACCTAAAGAGGTTGTTTTCCTGGTTTTACTCCCAGACAATTAATATTTTATCACTCATACAAACCGAAGTTTTCTTTTCCATAAATTGGACTTTAGCGCATACAAGCATTCACGAATTTCATTGGCACATCCATTCTTTCTGCTACTTGTTCTGGTGCCATGCCATTATCCAAAAAACGTCTACAAACTACTTTTATGCTTTCGCCAATCTCGATAATATGTTTATCAGG
>CAMEMG010000100.1:0-5596 GCA_945927325.1 uncultured Clostridia bacterium
TAGAGATAAAGGAGCTTTTACTGACGCAGGCAGAGGTGGTAGAAGCGGAAAAAGAGGAATTGAGGGTATTTGTCGCTTCCATGCGGCTGGATACGATTGTGGCAGAAGGGTTTGGGTTGTCCCGTTCGCAAGCAGCTGCACAGATTGAATCCGGGTTAGTGTCGTTACGGCATTGTGAATGTATGCGCCCATCTGCTGAAGTAGGAGAAGGGGATGTGATTTCCCTAAAAGGAAGTGGGCGCGTGACGGTGGGGAAAGTCGGCGGAATCAGTCGTAAAGGCCGCCTGTGCCTCAGCCTTTATCGGTGGAAATAGATTTCCGAAAACCGGATAGAACGAAGAAAGCGGTTGTCGGTATGCCTGCCAGAAAGCAGGCATGGGAAAAAGCCGGCAGATAACCGCTATAAGAAATCATAGCAACAGGAAATACGACGGCAGCGGCGGTTTCCTGTTGCTGTTTTTTTGAAGCAGGGATGTAATGAAGGCTGATGCGATAGGAAATTTACTGTCGCGTATATTACTGCAAAATAAAAATCTTCATAAAGAGATAAAAAATCAAAAAAAGGACTTGGCAAATATAATTTAATTTGCTAAAATGCTAATATGATGCACGAAGGTGCGAAGGTTTTAAGTATTGAAAGGTAAAAAATCGTTATGAAAAAAAGAGTACTGGCAATTTTAATGGCATTGGCTATGGTGGCACTCTGCGCGGCTTGCGGCAAAAAGGAACCGGCTGTTGATTATACAACGGCAGAGGGTATCAGCGGTGCGACCGTTGTGGCAGAGCAGGAATCTGCAGGAGAAACGGTAATTGCGGAAGATGCGTTTTTTACAAAAGCGGAATATACTGCTGTGGAATCGCAGGCCAGAGCTTTGATGGAAGTTTCGGCAGGGACGGCAGATGCCGCAGTGGTAGACTATGTCATGTCGATTGGCTCGATCGGGGAAGGCACCGATTATGAGGATTTGCAGCTGGTAGAGGGTGTGGAATTTGCTCCCGAAGAATACGGAATTGCTTTCCGTAAAGGCTCGGATATGGCCTACATGGTGAATATGGCCATTGCTGAGCTGAGAGAAGAGGGAAAATTGCAGGAAATCGCTGAAACATACAAACTGGAAGATTTGATCACGGCGGATGCGGACTTTGAACCAATTCAGCAAGCTGATTCTGATTGGGAGTATATTCGGAACAAAGGCGAACTGATTATTGGTATCACATTGTTCCAGCCTATGAACTATTATGATGATAATGGAGAATTGATCGGCTTTGAAACAGAATTTGCCAAAGCGGTCTGTGATAAGATGGGCATAAAGGCAGTGTTCCAGGAAATTTCTTGGGCGGCGAAAGAGACGGAACTGGAAGCGAAAAATATTGACTGCATTTGGAACGGCATGACGATCACCGATGAACGCCAGGAAGCAATGAGTCTTTCTATTCCCTATATGCGCAACAAACAGGTGCTGATTGCGAAAGTAAAATAAAGTTCAGGAGAAACCGATATGTCTTTTTCGCAGGTGACAGCCAACCTTTTGGCCGGCTTTCTGGAAAACTGCAAATTATTTGCGCTGACGCTGCTATTTGCGCTGCCGCTGGGGCTGCTCATCACGATGGGGTCGATGAGCCGCTTCCGGCCGCTGCGTTGGCTGAGCCGCGGTTTTGTATGGATCATCCGGGGCACACCGCTGATGCTGCAACTTTTTGTGGTGCTGTATGCACCGGGACTTATTTTTGGCACGCCGATGAAATCGCGTATGACAGCGGCCCTGGTTGCTTTTGTGATCAACTATGCGGCCTATTTCTCGGAAATCTATCGCGGCGGTATTGAAAGTATTTCCAAAGGACAATATGAAGCGGGGCAGGTGCTGGGATTGACCAAAGCGCAGATTTTCTGGAAAATCATCTGCATGCAGGTGGTAAAGCGCATTGTCCCGCCCATGAGCAATGAAGTGCTCACGTTGGTAAAGGATACCTCCCTGGCCCGCGTAATTGCCATTCCCGAAATCATTATGTCGGCAGAACGCTTTGCCGGCAAAGGCCTGATTTGGCCGCTGTTTTATACCGGAGCGTTTTTCCTGCTGTTCTGCGGTGTGTTGACCGTTGTTTTCTCCCGCATAGAAAAAAAGCTGGATTATTATCAGGGGTGAACCATGGCAATTTTGGAAGTAAAAGATTTGCACAAGAATTTTGGTAAAACAGAAGTGCTGAAAGGCATTGATTTTTCTATCGAACAGGGGCAGGTGCTGGCTATTTTAGGATCTTCCGGCAGCGGAAAGACCACGCTGCTGCGCAGCCTGAATTTTTTGGAAATGCCGGAGCGCGGCCAGATTCTGTTGCGGGATGAAATGCTGTTTGATTTTGGCTGCAAAGCGCAGTTAACGGATGCGCAGATTCGGGAAAAGCGTTTGCATTTTGGATTGGTCTTTCAATCATTTAATCTGTTTCCCCAATATAGCGTATTACAAAATATTACTTTAGCCGTAAAACTGCTGCAAGGCGTGAAGCGCAGACAAAAACAAAAACTGATGGAAATCGAGGAAATGGCTAAAGGGCTGCTGGCGCGAGTGGGGCTGTTGGATAAGATGAATGCTTATCCATGCGAACTCTCGGGCGGACAGCAGCAGCGTGTTGCGATTGCACGGGCATTGGCACTGAAACCGGATATACTTTGTTTTGATGAACCGACCAGCGCCCTGGATCCCGAGCTGACGGGAGAAGTGCTGAAGGTGATTCGGGAATTGAAAGACGCCGAGACGACTATGATTATCGTCACGCATGAGATGAATTTTGCCCGCCATGTGGCAGATAAGATTTTGTTTATGGCAGATGGTGTGGTAGAAGAGGAAGGTACTCCGGAACAGATTTTTGAAAGACCGCGCAGTGAAAAAACGCGCAGTTTTCTCAATAAAATTTATGAATGAGATCAATTTTGAAAAAAGAGTCTCTCGCATGCATGAGAGACTCTTTTGATATTGTTTCAGTTGGAGGAGGCATCTGCCAACAGGGACTGCAATAAGGCTTCCAGCTTTGACGCGGTCAGTGCCGAATATTCCCGATGAACAACGGTATAGTTTTCATCAATCAGTATAGTGGTGGGAAGCGAATAGACCTGATAAGCCTGCATGCCGGCCAGATCCAGGTCAAAATAGGCGGGAAAACGGAAATTATTTTCCTGCAAAAAGGATTTGGCTGCAGTTTCTGTTTCGCGGGTACCATCCGTAAGATTCACTATGATAAATTGTATTTCAGATCCATAGACTTCGTAAAGTTGTTGAAAGTTGGGTAATTCTTCCCGGCAGGGAAGGCACCAGCTGGCCCAGAAATGTAAAACGATGGGCTTGCCTGAAAAATCCGCAAGTTGTATCTGATTGCCCTGCGCATCATAACAGGTAAAATCAGCGGCGGATACAGCAGAAATCACACTGCGCTCGGATTCGGGCGGAGTATGATTTTGGGCGGCGGTCAAAAAACGATAGGCAAACAGCGCCAATGCTATCAGCAGAATAAAACAGAGAATGATCCAGAGAAGCCTTTTGTTAGACATGGGGTTGAAATCCTCCTTTAAGAAAGTAAATTCAGAACACGGTTCATTATGCCGGCCATCATCAGGATTCCCAATATAATAAGGAAAATGCCGCAGATCAGCTGTATGGCACGATAGTGTTTTTTGATGAAGGAAATCGTCTGCTTAAGTTGATCAATCAGCAAGGCACTCAGCAGGAAGGGAAATCCAAGCCCTATAGAATAGCACAGCAGCATTAGAATGCCGCGTAGCATGGAACCTTTTTGTGCGGCCAACAACAACGCTGAGCCGAGAAAAGCTCCGGCGCAGGGTGTCCAGCCCAGAGCGAAAATCATGCCGAACAGCAGCGAAGAGAAGAATCCGAATTTCCGGATTCCGATATTCCACTGGTGAGTGCGATTCAGAAACGGTATGCGCAGCAAACCGGTATAGTTAAGGCCGAACAGCACAATCAGCGTACCGCAAATCAGGTTGACTGCTGTTTGATGAGAACGCAGCAAACTGCCGATGGAACCGGCAAAAGCTCCCATCAGAGTGAATAGCAGGGTAAAGCCCAGCACAAACCCGGAAGCATGCCAGAACGTCCTACGGGTATTTGCTTCCTCTTCACCGGCAAAGTAGAAGAGATATAGTGGCAGCATGGGCAGCAGGCAGGGAGAAATAAAAGTGATGATTCCTTCCAAAAAGGAAATCAGATAATCCACGGTTACAATCACCTCCTTGGGTCTGTGATTTCATCATAGCAGAAAGGAGCAGAGTTTGACAATGGCAGAATGCACGGTGCTTTATGGAACACTTGCAGAAAAGGGAATATACCGGTAAGTGAAATTGGCAGGAAAGGGAGGGAAGAAGAAAGAAAAATCCCAATATATGACAAAACTGTAAATTGAAGAAAAAGGCTGAAAAAAAGCAATTTTTTTAAAAAAAGTACTTGCATTTTTGCAAAATTAGATGTAATATAATCGTAACAAAGTTGTAATAACTTGGAAGTTCAATTGGTCAAAACTTTTTTCTTTTCTTATATATGCAAATTTTACAAAAGGCATGCACTTCGGTGCATGTCTTTTGTAATGGAATGAATTGGCTCAGGTGTAATGTTTGCGCATGTTTTTGAGTGCGGATTTTTCCAGGCGGGAAACCTGTGCCTGGCTGATGCCGATTTCTTTGGAAACTTCCATTTGCGTTTTTCCGGCAAAATAGCGCAGATAGATGATATTTTTTTCCCGCTCATTCAGCTTGGAGATGGCATCGGAAAGGGCGATGGAAGAGAGCCAGTTTTCATCGGAAAATTTTTCGTCGGAAAGGCTGTCCAATACATACAATGTATCGTCTCCATCCTGATAAATAGGTTGGGATAAAGAGATTGGGTCGGCAATGGCATCCAGTGCGTAGACCACTTCTTCCACTGCCATACCCATTTCTCTGGCGATTTCGTCGACGGAAGGCTCCTGCATATTTTTTTCCATTAGTGCGGTTTTGGTTTGATAGGCTCGGTAAGCGGTATCCCGCAGAGAGCGGCTGACCCGCAACAGATTATTGTCGCGCAGATAACGACGGATTTCTCCGATAATCATAGGGACCGCATAGGTGGAAAACTTGACTTTCATATCGATATTGAAGTTGTCGATGGCTTTCATCAGACCAATACAGCCGATCTGAAAAAGGTCATCCAGATTTTCCCCGCGCATGGCAAAGCGCTGCACAATGCTCAGCACTAATCTCAGATTTCCCCGAATAAATTCTTCGCGTGCCTGTTGGTCGCCCGCATATATTTTACGAAAATAGCTTTCCAGCTGCTGCTCGGGAATGATTGGCAGCTTGGAAGTATCCACGCCGCAGATTTCCACTCTCAAAGACATCTCGCAGTTTCCTCCTGTATGTACAAAACTTATTGAAGATAGCATTGCCATTTGGAAGAAAAACTATACCGTAAGCAGGACGGCGAAATATGCGGCAAACGGTGCTTTTATATCAATTTTTGTATGTCGCTGCGAATGCGGCGGATAATACGCTTTTCCAATCGGGAAATATAGCTTTGAGAAATACCCAGAATATCTGCTACCTGTTTCTGCGTGT
>CAMEMG010000101.1:0-5377 GCA_945927325.1 uncultured Clostridia bacterium
ATTTGGAGTGAGAAAAATGGATTATAAATCGGTTTCTGTGCAGACGATTTCCCGGCTGCCCAGATATTTAAATTATTTGAAAGGATTACCGAAAGGCAGTATTTCAAATATTTCTGCCACGATGATCGCAGAAGCATTAGGGCTTAATGATGTGCAGGTGCGAAAAGATCTTTCTTTGGTAAGTGATGGTGGACGCCCCAAAATAGGTTATGCGATTGAGGAGTTGATAACAGATATTGAGCATTTTCTGGGATATGATGATACGCATAGTGCTGTTTTGGTAGGAGTGGGTAATTTGGGAACTGCGCTGCTATCTTATGGTGGATTTGCTGAATACGGATTGGATATTGTTGCGGCATTCGATGTGAATGAAAGCCTGGTTGGATGTAAAGTGAACGGTAAACAGATTTTCCCATTGACTAAATTGATAGATCTTTGTAAGCGTATGCAGATTAAAATCGGGATCATCACAGTGCCAAATTATGAAGCGCAGAAAGTTTGTGATATGTTGGTGGAAAGTGGGGTGCAAGCCATTTGGAATTTTGCCCCAGTACATTTAAATGCTCCTCCGGAAGTGCTGATTCAAAGCGAGAATATGGCTTGTTCGCTGGCTCTGCTCTCCAAGCATCTTTCGGAAAAATTAAAAAGTCCGCATCAAGTTTGACTAAGCGGAAATAAATAGAAAAATCAGCGGTGAATTCGCTGTTTATAAAAAAGTCAGAATATTATTTGGAATATAAAGGAGATTATCATGAGTAACAAAGTGACCATTATCGGAGCCGGAAGCGTTGGTTCCACAATTGCCTATACAATGGTGGTAAATGGCGTTGCCTCGGAAATTGTTATGATTGACATTAACGAAGAAAAGGCTCTGGGTGAGGCGATGGATATCCGCCAGGGTGTGTTGTATTGCTCCCCGTCATCCATCTATGCCGGAAGTTATCAGGACGCAGTAGATTCCGATATTGTCATATTGACCTCCGGTATTGCAAGAAAACCTGGCCAGTCGCGTCTGGATCTTGCACAAACTAACGTAAATATTACCAAGAGCATTATGAAGGAAATCGTGAAATATGCACCGAATGCAATCTATGTTATTGTAAGTAATCCGGTTGATATTCTGACCTATGAGTGCATCAAGGTTTCCGGATTGCCTGAACATCAGATCATTGGTTCTGGTACCGCGTTGGATACGGCAAGATTGCGTTCCCGTTTGGCGGAATATTATAATCTGAATCAACAAAATGTACATGCTTATGTATTTGGTGAACATGGAGATTCTTCTTTTGTTCCGTGGTCTTTGGCAACGGTTTCCAATGTGGGTATTGATGCTTATGCGGATAGCCTCACCAAGAAACCGGCTATTTTGCCAAAATTGAACCATGAAGAAGTGGAAAGCTACATTAGAAAATCCGGCGGGAAAATCATTGAACGCAAGGGTGCGACTTTCTATGCAATAGCAGCTTCTGTTTCTCATCTGTGCAAGAGTATCTTAAGTGGTGTTAATACAGTACTTACTGTTTCTTCTATGATGCATGGCGAATATGGAATTGAAGATGTTTGCCTCAGCATTTCCACTATCATTGGCCGCGGCGGTATTATCAGCAGAATTGTTTCACCGCTGAATGATTACGAAATTGAATTGCTGCACAAGAGCGCCAATAGTTTGAAAGAAGTTATTTCCAATATTCAGTTCTGATAGATTACTGCTAAACATAATCTTTATAAAACAAATCATAGCTGCCGGAACAAAGCGTACGGCAGCTATGATGCTGATATGGATAAACCATAGTAAAATACTCGGAATAAAGGATGCATAAATATGGAATTTCGTATTGAACATGATTCGATGGGTGAAGTAAAGGTCCCAGTGGACAAATATTGGGCTGCGCAAACAGAACGCAGTCATCAGAATTTTAAGATTGGCGTCGGTATTGAGACGATGCCTAAAGAAATCATACATGCCTTTGGCATCTTGAAAAAAGCTGCAGCGATGGCCAATCATACGTTGAAGCCAGAAAAGATGACGGAAGAAAAACTGCAGGCCATTTCAATGGCTTGTGATGAAGTGATTCATGGTTCGCTTAATGATCATTTTCCCTTGGTTGTTTGGCAAACAGGTAGCGGAACGCAGTCTAATATGAATGCAAATGAAGTTATCGCCAATCGCGGTAATGAAATTTTAGGAAAAAAGCTGTTGCATCCTAATGATGATATCAACATGAGCCAGTCTTCCAATGATACTTTCCCGACAGCAATGCATATTTCAGCGGTTATCGCGTTGGAAGATAAAGTGATTCCGGCAGTGGATATGCTGATTCAAACTTTTTTGCGGCTGGAAAAAGAAAATGAAGGTATTGTAAAAAGCGGTCGTACACATTTACAGGATGCAACACCTATTAAATTCTCTCAGGAGATTAGCGGATGGCGCAGTTCTTTGGAGAAAGATAAGAAACTGTTGCAGATAGCATTGCCTGAGTTAAAAGAATTGGCTCTGGGCGGTACGGCAGTTGGTACAGGTCTGAATGCTCCTAAAGGATTTGACGTAGAGGCTGCCAATGCTGTTTCTCAACTGACTGGTAAAGATTTTGTTACTGCTCCCAATAAGTTCCATGCATTGACCAGTAAAGATGAATTGGTTTTTGCACATGGTGCATTAAAGGCATTGGCTGCAGATATGATGAAGATCGCAAACGACGTTCGCTGGCTGGCCAGTGGCCCCAGAGATGGATTAGGTGAGATTCGTATTCCGGAAAATGAGCCCGGTTCTTCAATCATGCCTGGCAAAGTGAATCCTACACAGTGCGAAGCGGTAACAATGGTGGCCGTACAGGTAATGGGTAATGATGTCGCAGTAGGAATGGCAGCTTCACAGGGCAACTTTGAATTGAATGTTTTCATGCCGGTTTGTATTTATAACTTCCTTCAGTCGGCAAGATTGTTGGCGGAAGCGATTGTATCATTTAATAATAATTGCGCTGTGGGTATCCAAGCAAATCGTGAAAAAATGCACTATAATCTGCATCACTCTTTGATGCTGGTAACGGCACTCAATCCTTATATTGGTTATGAGAACGCTGCAAAAACAGCGAAAAAAGCATTCCACGATAACATTTCTTTGAAAGAAGCCTGTGTAGAGTTGGGTTTCCTGACAGCGGAAAAATTTGATGAGGTGTTTCATCCTGAGCAAATGGTTTGACAGGGAAACACAGATCTATAGAGGAGAAGATAGACAATGACTTTTAGCTATTATCCCGGTTGTACACTGAAAACAAAAGCCAAAGATCTGAACCGATATGCATATAAATGTGCAGAAGTACTTGGTTTTGAATTGGCGGAGCTTCCGGAATGGCAGTGCTGTGGCGGAACTTATCCGATGGCTACAGATGAGACTGCGACGAAGCTTTCTTCTGTGCGGGCACTGGCTTCTGCGAGAGATTTGGGAAATGATCTGGTCACACTCTGCTCTGCCTGCCACAATGTTTTAAAACAAGTAAATCATGATATGCAGCAAAACGAAAACATAATCATGAAAGCCAATAATTACTTGAAATTGGAAGAACCATATCACGGAGAAACTAATGTAATCCATTATTTGGAAGTTCTGCGCGATCGTATTGGCTTTGATGAGGTGGCAAAAAAAGTTGTGAATCCCTTAAAAGGGAAAAAGGTTGCGGCATATTATGGATGTCTTTTGCTGCGCCCCGGTAAAGTTTTACAAATGGACAACCCTGAAAATCCCCGGATTATGGAAGATCTTATTCGGGCAATGGGTGCAGAGCCGGTGCTTTACCCATATCGCAATGAATGCTGCGGCGGATATCTGACAATGGAAGATAGAGCTTTGGCACAGAAAAAGAGCAATACCGTAATGGGTAGTGCAAAAGATTTTGGCGCAGATTTGATGATCACTGCTTGCCCGCTCTGCTTATATAATCTGAAAAAGAATGCAACGGAATATGATGTACCGGTTGTTTACTTTACAGAATTATTGGCAGAAGCATTGGGAGTCAAGGAGGATTGAAATGGAAAATAAAGAAAAGCAGAAAGAACGGATTCTCCGAGTAAGTGGTGTCAATGTATTGAAATGCATGAAATGCGGAAAGTGCTCCGGCACCTGTCCTTCCTATGATGAAATGGAATATCATCCTCACCAGTTTGTATATATGGTGGAGAAAGGGGAAATCGAGCCGTTACTCCGTTCAAAATCGATTTATAAATGTCTTTCCTGCTTTGCCTGTGTAGAACGCTGCCCCAGAGGGGTGGAACCTGCGAAGATAGTGGAAGCAATTCGCTTGGAAGTGATTCGTCGGCAGGGAGAGAATCACCTGAAACCTAATCAAATTCCGGAATTGTTGGATGAAGATCTTCCGCAGCAGGCGATTGTAAGCGCATTCCGTAAGTACAGCAAGTAAGGAGGAATTACAATGCAAAGAATAGGCGTATTTGTATGTTGGTGTGGCAGTAACATTGCTGCTACAGTAGATGTCGCCGCTGTTTCAGAAGCGTTAAGCCATGAGCCGGGCGTTGTCTTTTCAACAAATTATCAATATATGTGCTCTGAAGCCGGACAGAACATTATTAAAGATGCGATTAAGGAACACAATCTGGGCGGTATTGTGATTTGCTCTTGTTCTCCACGTATGCACGAAGCAACTTTCCGCAAAACGGCAAAAGCTGCGGGATTGAATCCCTATATGGTAGAAATTGCAAATATTCGTGAGCAATGTTCCTGGATTCATAAGGAGATGGCAACTGCTACTGAAAAGGCCATTATTTTAGGAAAAGCTGCAATTGCTAAAGTGCATTTGAACGCACCGTTGACTGCAAGTGAAAGCCCGGTTGTAAAGCGCGCTCTGGTAATTGGCGGCGGTATAGCTGGCATTCAAACGGCTTTGGATATTGCCGATGCTGGGTTTGAGGTGGATATTGTAGAAAAATCACCCACTATTGGTGGTAAGATGTCGCAGCTGGACAAGACCTTCCCCACGTTGGACTGTGCAGCCTGCATTTTGACTCCTAAAATGGTGGATGTTGCACAGCACGAAAAGATAAAGATTTATTCTTATAGTGAAGTGGAAGCAGTTAAAGGTTTTGTGGGTAATTTCACCGTTACTATTAAGAAAAAGGCTCGCTATGTCAACGAAAGTGTTTGCACCGGCTGCGGATTATGCACGGAGAAATGTCCTCAGAAAAATGTACCGAATGAGTTCAACCTGGGTATGAATAAGCGCAGGGCTATTTATATTCCTTTTGCTCAGGCCGTGCCGAAAGTAGCTACCATTGATGCAAATTATTGTACAAAATTGACCACTGGTAAATGTGGTTTGTGTTCTAAGGTTTGCACTGCTGGAGCTATTGATTATACACAGAAAGA
>CAMEMG010000102.1:0-5296 GCA_945927325.1 uncultured Clostridia bacterium
TTTGCGGTGATCATAGATTTGTGAGGCCGAAGATTGGGAGATCCGCCGCAAATGCTCAAATGTAATTTCCTGCCGGCTAATAACACGGATTTGCTTTTTTCGACTAAATCCTGTATCGGTAAAATATCTTCACGAAATATTTCTTTTTGTTGTCTGTTTTCTTCCATTGTTCTACCCTGTTCCCTATTTTGTATGATACCACACTGAACAAATATATGCCATATATTATTCTTCGAACAAATTGGAATTTTTAGTACCGTATTGACAGATAGCAATAAATAGGGTATAGTTCAATTTATTAACTTTTTATACAGAGGATTGGAGGAATGAAAATTGCAATTGAATGAAATGCTTTTGGATGTTTGGCTCCAACTATGTTCTATTATTAATAATGATCGTATGGTGCAGATACTGCCTTTTAATGAAGCATTTGTCTGTAATTTGTTAAATCGGGAACGCGAGTTGCATCCGTCAAACTATTTGACTGCTACTGATTTATGTCGTAAAACCGGTCTATATAAGTCTCAAATGAATGCGATTCTTACTTCTCTGGAAGCTAAAAATTTGATCTGTAGAGTGCGTTCCACGCAGGATAAACGAAAAATTTTTATTACACTGGCGGCGGAAGAAAATCTACAGCTTTATTGGCAGGAGCATGCGCAAATTATGCAATTTATTGATGCGTTGATTGAGCGTGTGGGAGAAGAAGATATACAATGTTTTATTAAAGTTTTGAAAAAAATCATTTCCTGTGCCGGGGATGAAATAAAGCAAAGGAGAATTTATGGCAATTAGGATTTTAACAGATTCCTCCGCCGAATTCAGTCAGGAAGAATTAAAACAGGCAAATATTTGGTACGTTCCTATCACGGTAATTTTTGGAGAACGAGCATTTTTGGATGGCGAAGAGCTCTCTAAAGAAGTATTTTATAACCGATTGCTGGAACAAAAGGATTTTCCAAAAACCTCTCAGCCGTCTCCCGAACAATTTCTACGGTATTTTGAAGAAGCCAAAGCGGCTGGCGACAGCGTGATCGCAATTCTTCTTTCAAGCGCGTTGAGCGGTACTGTACAAAGTGCTTATCTCGCACGAGAAATGTGTGATTATGATAAAATCTATATTGTGGATTCTTTTTCTGCTACTGGTGGAATTCGGATATTAGTGGAGGAAGCAGTTCGCTTGCGCGACCAGGGAAATTCCGCACAGGCAATTGTAAAAACGATAGAATCGTTACGGCATAGAATATGTATTTTTGCAGGGCTGGATACCTTGGAGTACCTCTACAAAGGTGGAAGATTATCCAAAACACAGGCAATAGCAGGTTCTTTAGCCAAAGTCAAGCCGATTATTACGGTAACGCAGGAAGGATTAGTCGCTGTTTGCGGCAAAGCAATCGGAAGAAAAAAAGCAGTTTCTTTTTTAGTTCAAAAAACAGCAGAACATCCAATTGATTTTGAGTATCCAGTTTATTATGTTTACTCCTATGATGCACAAAATTGTAGGTTACTGCAAAAGAAAATGGAAAGTGAAAGTATATGGCCGAATCTGTCGGCAAATCAAATATTGAATATCGGGCCAACAATTGGCACTCATATTGGAACAGGAGCTTTTGGGATTATATATATTAGAAAAGAATAATTTTAAAGCCAAAAAAGATTATTAACTTTGTAACATTTTTTGTATTTCTTGCAATGCTCTTTTTTGCGTGATACACTTTTAGTGAGGCAGTATATAATTGCTTTCTTTGTTAAAGTATCAAATCAAAGGAGAGGTTTTTCTATGAAGGAATTGTTAAAACGTACAAAGACAAATATGATCCTGATGGCCATTCTTACGATATTGTTGGGTATGATTTTGGTTATATGGCCTGCTTCTTCCACAATGTTTATCTGCCTTGTGGCTGGCTGGTTATTATTGTTGGGCGGGATATTATCGGTAGTAGTCTATTTTTCTTCCCAGGAAACAGGCCCTAATTCTTCTTTGTTTTTAGGTTTGATTGCAGCAGCTCTTGGGTTATGGATTGTAATTCGTCCCAGTGCTATTGTGCAATTTATTTCTGTTTTGTTCGGGATTGTCTTACTTCTTCATGGCTTTATGGATATACAGGATTCCGTTGAGCTTAAGCGTAGTTCCTACAGTAATTGGTGGATTTTTATGATTTTTTCTGTAGTAACCGTTATTTTAGGGGTATTTGTGATTTGGGCACCAATCACTTCTGCATCTGTCATGACTGTATTTTCTGGTATTTCCCTACTCTTTGATGGAATTACAGAATTGATTCTTGTATATCGTGTTTCTAAAGCTGCGAAACAGCTTGATGGTTACGGAAAAAATTATACAACTTTTTAATTGTTTAATAGATGGAGAAAGCTGATATGCAGGGAAAAAAAACACTAAATACTCTTAGCGAAGAAGAACTTATGCTTCTGCAGGATTATTCATGGGAATCGACTATACAGAATTTCATGAATCATATGCAGGTATATAACGCAGGTATTAAGGAAATCAAAACCAAGCTGGAAATTTTGGATGAAGAATTCCGAACTCGTTATGATTATAATCCGATTCATCATATTGAATCACGATTAAAATCTCCTAAAAGTATTTTGGGGAAAATTCGTGCCAAAGGTTTATCAATGACTTATGAGTCTATCCGGGAAAATATTACAGATATTGCCGGTGTGCGAGTGATTTGTAATTATATTGACGATATTTATCGTGTCGCAGATTTGCTGATTGGTCAAGACGATGTACAGTTGGTGCGAGTACGGGATTACATCAAAACCCCTAAACCTTCTGGTTATCGAAGCTTGCATTTAATTGTGAAAATCCCGATTTTTCTTGCGGAGAGCACGGAATTGGTTGCCGTTGAAATACAGATTCGCACCATTGCAATGGACTTTTGGGCAAGTTTAGAGCATAAATTGAAATATAAAACGGGTAATATTGTTTCGGAAGAATTGCGGGAGCGCCTGAAACTATGTGCAGATTCTATCAGTTCCATCGATCAGGAAATGCAATCTATCCATACGACATTGCAGCAACAGCAATAATAAAAGATAATAGAAAAGCATTGAAGATTATCTTCAATGCTTTTTTTATATAAGATTGGATTGATTTTACCACCCGAGCCATGCAAATAAAGCACATAATAGTGGTGCATATAGTATAGCCGGCAAATAATTGGCAGTTTTGATTTTGGTGATTCCCATGATATTAAGGCCAAGTGCAATCATCATAACAGATCCTGCGCATATGATTTCGGCAATTGCAGCTTCTGTTAATACCGGTTGAAGAACGCCGGCTAATAATACTAAAGCTCCCTGAAATATTAAAACAAATATAGATGAAAAAAGCACACCAATACCAAGGCTGACACTTAATACGATAGAAGAAATGAAATCCAGCAGAGATTTTGTAAGCAACATTTCCTGATCCCCTGTCAATCCGGCGTTGAGCGAACCCACAATTGTCATAGAGCCAATACAGAACATCAGGCAAGCTGTCACAAAACCTTCGGCAAAAGAGTTTTTCCCTTGAAAATCTGGTCGAGCATCTTTTTTCCCGGATAATAATTTACCCAAATTGGAAATACCGCGGTCAATATCCAACAGAGTTCCTGTAATAGCGCCTAATACAATAGATAAAATAAGGATTAATGTATTTTCTCCCTGTAGGGCTCCGGATATTCCCATGTACACAGTACATAGACCGATACCAGTCAGAATTGCATTGGTGAATCGTTCAGGAATTCCCTTTTTACATAAAAGACCAATCGTACTGCCGGCCAGTACAGCTATCGTATTTACCAAAACACCTAACACAAAAATTACCTCTTAGCTCAATAATTACATGTATAAATACAGTTATATCGAGTAACTCCTTTATATTTTTCCTCGGCCATATTGATTTCAAACCCCAAATGGCGATAAAATCCGACCGCATCATCATCTGTTTGCGCGCATATTTCTGCAGGACGGTATTCTTCGATCAGATGAAAAATCATTGCTTTTCCGATTCCTTGGTGCTCCAATGCTTCGGAAACTGCAATATCTAAAATTATAATGCTATGCAATGAAACGATATCTGCTACAATAATACCGCAAATATGCTCCTGGTAGATTGCTGCAAAAACTACACTATCTGGTTGCTTCTGATAACGTTCTGCCCGCGTCCAAAGTCGCTGAGGGGTTGGCTGGTATACACTTCTTGCCAATATGCGTAAAAAATCATCGTTATGCAGATAGCATTTGGCTTCAATGATGTCTAACTCTGCTTCTTTCATATCTTATTACCACCCTCTAAAGCGATAATGTATTTAATCACTTCACCTGCCAGTATCATGCCGGCTACTGGTGGAACAAAAGAAATGCTGCCGGGTGCAACCTTACCATGCCCAGGAACAACGTTTTTTTGGGGAACCAAAGGTTCTTCTTTGGAGTAAACGACTTTCAATGCAGGAATATTTCTCTTTTTTAACTCCCTGCGCATGACACGTGCCAGAGGGCAAACGGAAGTTTTATAAATATCAGTTACCTCAAAGCGCGTGGGATCCATTTTATTCCCCGTTCCCATGGAACTGATCAGTGGAATTTTTGCAGCATAGCAATGTTCTGCCAATAATATTTTTGCACTTACTGTGTCAATAGCATCTACGACATAATCATATTTTTTAAAATCGAATTGCTCGCAAGTTTCCGCATTAAAAAAAAGTGCGTGGCTGTATATCTCTGCTTGCGGATTGATTTTTCGGATACGCTGCGCCATAACATCGACTTTTTGCAAGCCAAATGTATCTTCCAGTGCAATCAACTGCCTGTTAATATTGCTGGCTTCGACGATATCTTTATCAACCAAAGTAATTTGCCCAATGCCGGTTCGCGCCAGTGCCTCTGCAGCGAAAGAGCCAACTCCACCCAAACCAAAAACAGCTACATGAGCCTGAGCCAATCGCTCGACTGCCGTATCTCCTAACATCAGCCGTACACGAGATAAATCCATCTGCTTTACTACCTTTCTTCTTCAATTTGCAATGCTTTACATGCATTTTGATAAGTGACGTAATATACGGTTTCAACAGGCAGTTGTTTGATATCTGCAATTACCTGAGCGGCAAAATGGGCATTCCGCGGTATATTACGTTGCCCCCTCATTTTTTCTGGCGGCATAAACGGAGAATCTGTCTCTAAGACCAGATAATCCAATGGTGTATATTTGATCATTTCTATCACGCGGCGGGCATTATGATAAGTGACAATACTGCCAACGCCTAAATAAAAATTTCGCTCCAGAAAA
>CAMEMG010000103.1:0-5210 GCA_945927325.1 uncultured Clostridia bacterium
CGCCACTTCCTGCTGCACCATAGCAGTAAACCGCTGGGCCTGCACCGGGCTTTCCAGCACTTTCAAAATGCATTTGGCAGTAATATAGTAAGGCAGGTTTCCGGCAACGCTGAAAGGCTGTCCTCCAAAATAGGTGCGGGAAATTTCTTCCAAATCAACTTTCAGAAAATCAGCATGGAGCACCTGCACCTGCTCATAACCGACCAGAGATTCTTCCAGAACCCCCAGCATGCCGCGATCAATTTCAATTGCCACAACTTTTCCGGCGCGTCTGGCCAGCTGCAGCGTCAACGCACCCGGCCCCGGTCCTACTTCCAACACATTGCCGCCCGGCTCCACTGCCGCCTGTGCAATCTTCTCCACGACATTCTGGTCGATGAGAAAATTTTGCCCCAGGCTTTTCAGCGGTGCTATCCCATGCTGTTTGAGCAGAGCGGAAAGCTCCGCCGGCGAATAAATATTTATCATAAAGTTCTCTCCACAAATATAGCCCCCAAAAAACGGGGGCTATGCAAATTTTTATTTTGAAAATACAGTTCAGTATCTGTCGTAATAATCTTCACCGCGGCGATAATCATAATAGACGGTCGTGCCGTAGATATCGATATTATCCAGTGATTTGCCGGTACCGATGGCCACGCAGGAGATAGCATCATCTGCCACATAGCAGGGAATCTTGGTGCGCTCGGAGAGCACTCTATCCAACCCATAGAACAGCGCGCCGCCGCCCGTCATGCAAATGCCGTTTTCCTCGATGTCCGCCGCCAATTCCGGGGGCACTTTTTCCAGAACGCCATGCACCGTCTCCATAATCAGGTTGAGCGGCTCCTGGAAAGCTTCGATCGTCTCATTCGAGCTGATGGTGATCGTCTTGGGCAGACCGGAAACCAAATTGCGGCCCGTCACTTCCATATAAGCCTCTTCCCTTCTCGGGAAAGCCGAACCGATATTAACCTTGATATCTTCTGCCGTCCGCTCACCGATAATCATATTATATTTCTTTTTAATATACTGAATCATTGCGTCGTCGAACTTATCGCCCGCGCATTTGATGGAATCGCTGATAACCGCGCCGCCAAGGGAGATGACGGCAATATCCGTCGTGCCGCCGCCCACATCTACTACCATCTGACCGACCGGCTTGCTGATATCCAGCCCTGCGCCAATAGCAGCTGCAATCGGCTCTTCAATAAGATGCGTCTGGCGGGCGCCCGCATCCTCGCAGGCTTCAATAAAGGAACGCTTTTCCACTTCGGTTACGCTGCTGGGGACACATACCACTACCCGCGGCTTGAAAAACAACTTTTTGCCGATGACCTTGCGCAGGAAAAAGCGCAGCATACGCTCGGTATCATGGAAATTGGAGATCACGCCTTCCCGCAAGGGGCGTACGGCAATGATATTGCCCGGCGTCCTGCCCAACATGACGCGGGCTTCCTCGCCCACTGCCACCATCTGGCCGGAGTTGCGATCGATTGCCACTACCGAAGGTTCGCGCAGCACAATTCCTTTACCCTTTATATATACCAACACATTGGCTGTTCCCAGATCAATGCCAATATCATTATAATCAAATAAACCCATACGTCTGCTCCATTCGTATCACCATCTGTAAATACACTGCTCTATTTCTATAGCAGTCCTTATACAATAATATAATATCATGAAACAATTTTCAAGATTTATTTGATTTGTTCATATTTATTTTAAATGCGCAATTTCACAAATTTTCGCTGTACTCTGCCGCTTTTGCGGCATATTTTCGTTTGGTTGCCTGCCCGCCGCGGATATGGCACTCCTCCATATTATGCTGCAGTACCTGTCGCACCTGCGCAGCCAGCACGGGATCTACTTCTTCGATGCGCTGCGTAACATCCTTATGTACTGTAGATTTACTGATGCGGTATTCCTGTGCCGCCTTGCGCACAGTCGCCTGATGTGCGATGATATAGCCCGCAATTTCTACTGCACGTTCTTCGATATATGCTTTCATAGATCGCTCTTCCCCATTTCAATAATCTATTATCATATCTATGCCTCCCTTGCGCGCATTATCCCTGTCTGTGCACTACTGTTTTTTGTTTTTTCCCACCATCGCCGCCCTTTCTCTCACTTCTCCCGGAACTCCCGCCCAACTTGCCGAATCTCCACCTTTTATATATAATGGTATTGTAAATCATTCCACATAAGCGGAGATGAAGCGTCTCTGCGGTTTTTTACTATTTTTTAATACATCGTAAAAAGGAGAACAAATTATGATGGACAGGATTGCAGAAAGAATCAGAATGGGGCAGGAAGATGCCAAAATGCTGGCTGCTATTGACCAGGCATCGTTGGACGCATTGGCACAGGCAATCGTAGACGCCAAGCGCATCTATGTAGCCGGCTGGGGTCGTGCAGGCAACTGCGTAAAAATTCTGGGCATGAACTGCTCTCAAATGGGGCTCACAGCACATATCTGCGGCGACAACACCACCCCTTCCATCCATGAAGGCGATTTGCTGGTCGTCGGCTCCGGTTCCGGAGAAACCAAAACCATTGCGCTACTGGCACATCAGGCAAAGGAGCACGGTGCCAAACTGGCACTCATCTCCCGCAATGCGAATTCCACCATCGGTAAAATCGCCGACATCAATGTGGAAATCCCCGGCGTGGAAAAACCCCAAGACGCTCCTGCTGGCACCGGCGGCAGCTTCTATCATGTCATGGTACAGACCGTAGATATGGTAAGAGGTTATGTCTGCGAAATGATTGGTGTCACCAGCGCTGATATGCATTATAATCACAACAATCTGGAATAAGGAGAAACAGCATTTCATCACGCGTTTCCCCGCTTATCACATTAACGAAAATAAAAAGGAGACTTCATTATGATAAACAGAGTTGCAGAAAGAATCCGGGTCGGCCTGGAAGATGCTGAAATGCTGGCCAATATCGATCAGGCACAGCTGGATACCATGGCTCAGGCCATTATGGATGCCAGACGGGTCTACATTGCAGGTTGGGGGCGCGCAGGCAACTGCGTCAAAATCCTGGCCATGGATTGCTCCCAGATGGGCATGGAAGCACACATCTGCGGTGATAACACGACTCCCTCCATTCACGAGGGCGACATTCTCATCATCGGTTCCGGCTCGGGCAACACCAAGACCATGGTGATTCTGGCCGAGCAGGCCAAGCAGCACGGCGCCAAGCTGGGATTGATTTCTGGCAATGCACAGTCCACCATCGGCAAAATGGCCGACTACAACGTGGAAATCAAGCGCCTGCCCAAGCGGGATGGCGAAAGTGCCGATGCCCTGGTGGGCGGCAGTTTCTATCATGTCATGCTGCAGACGGTGGATATCCTGCGCATGTACATCTGCGATGTGCGCGGCCTGGACCTCAAAGATATTGTCTACAATCACAACAACCTGGAATAAGCCCATGCTTTTCGCCCTTCCCGCAGGAAGGGCTTTTTCTTTTCCCGAAGTTCCAGCAGCCTGCTCCCTCCCTTTTTCTTGACAAAAAGGGCAAATCTTTTATAATAAAAGCCGTTATATTATCCGGCAGGTACTGCCTGCCGCAGAATAAGGAGATTTGAAATCATGATGGACAGAGTCGCGGAAAAGATCCGCATGGGTCAGGAAGATGCCGAAATGTTGGCAGCGGTAGACCAGGAACAGCTCAACACGCTGGCGCAGGCAATTGTAGATGCCAAGCGCATTTATGTCGCTGGTTGGGGGCGTGCAGGCAACTGCATTAAAATCCTTGCCATGGACTGCTCACAGATGGGCCTCACCGCACATATCTGTGGCGACAATACTACCCCCTCCATTCATGAAGGCGATATTCTGGTAGTGGGTTCCGGTTCCGGCAACACCAAAACCATCGCTCTGTTGGCACAGCAGGCAAAGGAGCACGGCGCAAAACTGGCACTTATTTCGGGCGACGCAGATTCTACCATCGGCAAAATAGCCGATATCAACGTCGTCATCCATCGTAAACCCAAACAAGAAGGTGCTCCCACCATGTCGGGCGGCAGCTTCTACCACGTTATGATGGCCGTGGCTGACTTGCTCCGCGTATATGTCTGCGAAATGCTCGGCCTCAAAAACGAGGATATTCACTATAATCACAACAATTTGGAATAAGCCTTGCTTTTCCGCCCTTCCTGCAGGAAGGGCTTTTTTATTTTCCGGAAAATAGAAGCGCTCCGGCTCCTACAGGGATGCAGTTTTGTTTTTTCTTTTTTCACTATTTCCCTTGTTGCCTCTTTTCAAAAAAGTTATAATAAAATCAGAATCCATAAGAAAAGGAGAAATTAGAATGGATAGAGTAAAATTAAGAGAAGCCGTCGCCAAGGGCGATGCCGAACTGTTGATGGCCGTTTCCCAGGAAGAGCTGGATGCACTGACGCAGGCAATTCTGGATGCCAACCGTATTTTCGTTGCCGGCTTTGGCCGTGCAGGCAACAACGTCAAGATCCTTTCCATGAACTGCTCGCAGGCAGGTCTTGAGACTTTCGTCTGCGGAGACAATTCCACCCCTTCCATCCAGCCGGGTGACCTGCTGGTCATCGGCTCCGGCTCAGGCACTACTAAAACCATGGTGATTCTGGCAGAAAAGGCAAAAAAATACGGCGCACAACTGGCGCTTATTTCCGGCAATGCCGATTCCACCATCGGTAAATTGGCAGACGTCAATGTCGTCATTCCCCGCCCCGAGCGCAAATCCCCCAATCCGGAAGATCGCGGCGGTTCCTTCTACCACGTTTTGGAAATGGTCTGCGACTGTGTGCAGGCCTACGTCATGGAAGTCCTTGGCCTGACCAGTAAGGACATCCATTACAATCACAATAATCTGGAATAAGCAAGGAGGATATCGTATGATCGACGGAATCCGTTTAAGAGAACAGGTCGCACAGGCAGCAGGCGAAGCGCTTATCGCTATCAGCCAGGAGGAACTGGATGCGCTGTGCCAGGCGATTCTGGATGCGCGGCGTATTTTTGTCGCCGGATGGGGCCGGGCAGGCAACGTCATTCGCCTGCTCTCCATGAACTGTTCACAGATGGGGCTCAAAACGCATATCGTAGGCGATAACTCCACTCCTTCCATACACGAGGGGGATCTGCTGGTTATCGGTTCCGGCTCGGGCAACACCGATACCATGAAAATCCTGGCCGATCAGGCCAAGGAGCATGGTGCCAAGCTGGCATTGGTCACTTCCC
>CAMEMG010000104.1:0-5018 GCA_945927325.1 uncultured Clostridia bacterium
ATCATCTTTCCAAATTTGTTTCCACTTATCAGTATGAATATTTGCCGATTGACGGCAGCAATTTTGACCAGTGTAGGCCGATGATGGATGAATGGTTTGCGCAGCACACCGATGTAAATACCAGATTCTTTGATGAAGAGCAGGTAATCAATACGTTGATTGCAAATTTTGATGCATTAAAACTGCGGGCAGGGGCATTGAAAGTGGAAGGAAAAATCTGTGCATTTTCCATTGGAGAATTGATTGCTCCCGATACGGCACACATTATCATTGAAAAGGCGGATATTCAGTATAAAGGCGCTTATACCGCCATCAACCAAGCGTTTTTGGAAAACGCCTGGAGCGAAACAACTTATGTCAACCGGGAGGAAGATATGGGGCATGAAGGATTGCGCAAGGCAAAAGAATCATATCATCCCGTTCGCTTCAATGAAGTATATAAATTGACTTTCAAACAGTAAGCATGAACAGAAGAACATTTATTTCACGCATAGGAAAGGGCCGCACAACATTTGTGCGGCCCTTTCCTATGCGTGGTGCTTCAATCCAAAAGATGTTGGAAATCGCAGTGCTTTCTGCTGTAAAAACTTCTGCAGGTAAAAAATGGTATAGATGCAAAATAAGTAGGCAATACTATGGGAAAATATACCAGAAAGGCATCTGTACGGTTATCATGAGAAAAATTCTTTTTACGGTATTTATTTTGCTGGCGGCATTGCTGTTTGCTGCCAACGGGCTGAATCCTTTACGGTTGCATATTATCGCTAACAGCAATTCACGGGAGGATCAACAACTTAAGTTGGAAATAAGAGATTATATTCTGCAGGAAAAAAATGATCTGTTGAAAAACTGTAAAGATAAACAACAGGCACAACAAATAATTTCTGCAAATGCGGAATCTCTGGAAAATCTTGCTAATGAAGTTCTGGAAGCACATGGAAAGGCATATCGCGCGCAGGTGCAGGTTGGGAAGAGCACTTTCCCGGATAAATATTATGGCGCAATATGCTATCCTGCAGGAGAATATGATGCGGTGCGCATTGTATTGGGAGATGGCGGCGGAGAGAACTGGTGGTGTGTCATGTTTCCGCCCTTATGCCTGGTTCAGACAGAGGGACAGGCAGGAGAAGCAGTGGAGTATACCTCGCTGTTATTGACTTGGTTGGAAGGTATTTTTGCATAAAACGGATAAGAAAATTTCAAAATGGAAGAGAATATCAAAAAAAATCAAATATCTGTAGACAGCCTCTTGTCAAAGCAAAAAAGGTAGTATAATATAATAGGAACAAAGAAACGGTTATAAAAGGATAAAATGGATAATATAGTAGTGAATGTGAAGGGAAGCCTTACACAAAACGGACAGATGGAAGAGACGGAATTTCTCACCACGGGAAGTTTAAAAGTGCGGGATGGGAATAAAATTCTTTCATATATGGGCGCGTCGGGCGGAGAAGATTTTACGGAAATTACGTTGGCGCAGGGAACGGTTGTGCTGAAAAAGCAGGAAAATAACTCGCAAGATGCAGCAATTGTAGTGCTGAAAGAGAAACAGATTTATTCCAGTTTTTATGCGACACCGATGGGAATGGTGGCGGTACAGGTTTATCCTACCTTGATCCATATTCAGGAAACGGAAAACCAAGGGAATATTGAACTGGAATATGTTACTAATATAGCAGATACACAAGCGGTCAATCGATTGCAATTGGTATATAGCCAACAGCAGTGAGAGAGCGGTTGAGACAGGAGGAAAACATGATTATTCAATGGATTGCACATGCGTGCTTTAAAATAACATTGGAGAGTGGGAAAACGCTGGTATTCGATCCTTTTGGGGATATTGGCTATCAAATGCCGGAAATTTCGGCAGATATGGTATTCGTCAGCCATAGTCATTACGACCATAATGCGGTGGAATGCCTCACAGGAGATTTCCGCATTTTTGATGCGGAGGGCAGCTTTGAATTGGACGGCATAAAGATTAAAGGAATTCCAAGCTATCATGATGATGCTTTTGGAGCAAAGCGCGGAAAGAATATTATTTTTAAAGTAACAGCAGAAGGCCTGACGATCACGCATCTGGGCGATCTGGGGCATATGCCGGATGAAGCTTTGTATAATCAGCTGATGGGGACAGATATACTGATGATTCCCGTAGGCGGCAATTATACCATTGATGCACAACAGGCTTTTGAAATATGTAAATCTATAGAGCCCAATATCATTTTGCCGATGCATTACAAAACACCGGGATTGCATGTGGAAATTGCGCGGTTGTATCATTTTGATGAAGCCATTAAAGGATATTTTGATCGCTCTGCGTTGGGCAAAAATCAATTTGAATATACAGCTGCCGATAAGAAGAAACGCACAAGAGTAATTGTAATGGATAACAGTATGTCGGCAGAAATCTAAACGACGAATAAAAAATGTAAAAGCCGGGCATTTTATGCCCGGCTTTTACTTGAACAGGAAAAACGACAAGAAAACACGAAACAGGGCGAATCCCTTGACAAGCGTGAAGGAAGCTTTCATAATAAACATATCTTATTTTCCATTTTTTTTGATTCCTAATTTTCCCGATAAAAATAAAAAATAAATTCGAACCAATGATGGATGGCATTTTATGTGCATTCATCTGAATATGGAGATGAATATGGATTTGGAGACTCTTTCCCAAAAAACACTGGCAGATCTGCGAGAAATTGCGAGATTGGCCGGGGTCAAGTCTGTGACTACTTATCGAAAAGAACAATTGATTCGCAAACTGGTATCGCTGCATAACGAAGCATCTGTGCCAGATTCTGAAGTGCCGGATTCTGAAGCACCGGCAGAAAACGCACCGCTGCCGCAGGAAGAGGAAGAAACGCAGGCTTCTCCTCAGGAAGGGCATCGCCAGAAAAAAAAGAAAGGCGAAAAAAACAGCGAATCGGTCAAAGGGCAGGGAGGCCCGGATGCAGAAGGCATATTGGAAATCCACCCGGAGGGATACGGTTTTTTGCGGAATGAAAATTACTTGCCGGGCAGTAAAGATGTTTATGTTTCTATGATGCAGATTCGCAAGCTGGGATTGCGCCCGGGAGATAAGATTTGCGGAAAAACGCGCCCGCCCAAAGAAGCAGATCGGTTGCTGGCTATGTTGTATGTGGATACAATTAACGGGTGCCCTGTAAGAGAGTGCTTCAACAGGCCGAATTTTGAGGACTTGACACCGATTTTCCCGGAAAAGCGGTATACCTTGGAATATGCCCAGAGAGATACGGATCTTTCAATTCGTTTGATTGATTTGGTGGCTCCGATTGGAATGGGGCAAAGAGGCTTGATTGTAGCGCCACCCAAAGCGGGTAAAACAACGATCCTTAAAAAAATTGCCAATCGGATTACGGAAAACTATCCGGATACGGAAATGCTGGTGCTGCTGATTGACGAACGCCCGGAAGAAGTGACGGATATGCAGCGCTCAATTCGGGGGGATGTCATTTATTCTACATTTGATGAACGTCCGGAAAATCATACGCGCGTTTCCGAAATGGTAATTGAGCGAGCCAAGCGGTTGGTCGAGCACGGGAAAAATGTGGTAATCTTGCTGGATAGTATTACGCGATTGGTGCGCGCGTATAACCTGACTGTGCCGCCCTCCGGGCGTACACTTTCAGGAGGGTTGGATCCCAGTGCGTTATATAAACCCAAACGCTTTTTTGGTGCCGCCCGCAATATTGAGGGTGGTGGTAGCCTGACGATCATTGCCACTGCTTTGGTAGAGACGGGCAGCCGGATGGACGATATTATTTTTGAAGAGTTTAAAGGAACCGGCAATATGGAATTGCATCTGGATCGTAAGCTCTCTGAAAAAAGGATTTTTCCGGCGTTGGATCTGGCAAAATCGGGCACACGGCGGGAAGAAATGCTGCTCAGTGCAGAAGAGTTGGAAGGAATGTGGACAATGCGGCGTGTACTTTCTATGGGCGATGCAGCTGATGGTACGGAACAGATGATTTCTATGCTGGCGCATACGAAAAGCAATGAAGAATTTCTGCAACGTCTGCAGGATTGGCAACGTGCCTGGGAAAAACAGGGATATAAAATGAATAATTCCAGATATTGAACGATTTTTAATAAAAAGCACTTGCAATATGACGGAAATATGGTATACTATTTATGCTTACTTTAAAAGGAAGAGGTGAATACTTATGAAGCCTGATATACATCCTCAGTACGGAGAATGCGTCGTGAAGTGCGCGTGTGGAGAAACCTTTGTAACCGGCTCCGTGAAAAAAGAGATGAAGGTAGACGTATGCTCCAAGTGCCATCCGTTCTTCACGGGTAAACAGAAGCTCGTTGATACAGGTGGGCGTGTAGACCGTTTCAAGAAGAGATACGGAATAGATTAATGTGTAAAAAAATAGACCGCCTGTCGGTCTGTTTTTTTATACAAAAAATAGGTATGGAGAAATTAAAAATGAAAAAATGTACAATTGGCGGGCAGGGTGTGATGGACGGCATCATGATGCGCTCTGTAGAGAAAAGCGCACTGGCAGTCCGCAAACCATCCGGCGAAATTGATCTTAAAATATGGAAAAATAAGGAACATACCTCGATATTTTATAAAATCCCGATTATTCGTGGAGTATTTTCCTTTATTGAGATGATGGTAAATGGCGTATCGGTGCTGACCGAATCGGCAAAAATGGTCGGTTTGGATGAGGAAGAATACGAACCATCCAAAATGGAAAAAGCAATTGCAAAGAAAACGGGAAAGTCGGCGGAAGACATTATGATGTTTTTCGCAGTAGTGATAGCTTTGGTGATGGCAGTAGGATTGTTTTTTGTCTTGCCTACCTTGATTACCAATCTGATTAAGGGAAGCATAAAAAGCAGTTTTTTAATTAATTTGATTGATGGAGGCATCCGTATCCTGATTTTTTTGGGATACATGTTGGTCGTTTCACTTCTGCCGGATATCAAGACGGTGTTTCGCTATCATGGGGCAGAGCATAAGACGATTTTCTGCTATGAAA
>CAMEMG010000105.1:0-4993 GCA_945927325.1 uncultured Clostridia bacterium
ATTTGTTTCTTATATGTTAAGGAGGATAATATGAGTAGAATCATTGGTATCGACTTGGGTACGACAAATAGCTGCGTTGCAGTGATGGAAGGCGGAGAGCCCGTCGTAATCCCGAATGCAGAAGGTGCAAGAACAACTTCTTCTGTTGTTGCTTTTACAAAAACCGGAGAGCGTCTGGTAGGGCAGATTGCAAAGCGCCAGGCGGTAACTAACCATGAAAATACCATTTCTTCTATTAAAAGAGATATGGGTACCAACAGAAAAGTACAGATTGGTGATAAATCTTATTCGCCACAGGAAATTTCCGCAATGATTCTGGCAAAACTGAAAGCGGATGCCGAGAGTTACTTGGGTGAAACGGTTAGTCAAGCAGTTATTACCGTTCCTGCGTATTTTAACGACGCACAGCGCCAGGCAACGAAAGATGCGGGTAAAATTGCAGGTTTGGAAGTTTTGAGAATCATCAATGAGCCTACTGCGGCAGCATTGGCTTATGGTTTGGATAAAGATATTAGCCAAAAGATTCTGGTATATGACTTGGGCGGTGGTACTTTCGACGTATCCATTTTGGAAATTGCAGATGATGTAATCGAAGTGCTGGCAACCAATGGCAATACCCGCTTGGGCGGTGACGATTTTGATGAACGTATTGTCAATTGGATGGTAGAAGAATTCAAAAAAGAACAGGGAATTGATCTTTCCAAAGATAATGCGGCTATGCAGAGATTGAAGGAAGCTGCTGAAAAAGCCAAGATAGACCTTTCTGGTGTCATGCAGAGCAATATCAACCTTCCTTTTATTACGATGGATGCAAGTGGCCCCAAGCATTTGGATTTAACACTTTCCAGAGCGCAATTTAATAAGCTGACAGAAGATTTGGTAAAAGCAACGGAAATCCCCGTGCAGAATGCTTTGCGGGATGCGGGCCTGAAAGCTTCTGATTTGGATAAGGTTGTGCTGGTAGGCGGATCTACGCGTATTCCGGCAGTGCAGGATAAAGTGAAAGAATTGACGGGTCATGATCCTTATAAGGGAATCAATCCGGATGAATGCGTTGCAATTGGTGCTGCAATTCAGGGCGGTGTTTTGAGCGGTGAAGTAAAAGATGTCCTTCTTCTGGATGTTACACCTTTGTCTCTGGGAATTGAAACACTGGGCGGTGTATGCACGAAACTGATTGAGCGTAATACGACGATCCCGACTAAGAAGAGCCAGGTATTTTCTACGGCTGCCGATGGACAGACCAGCGTTGAAATCCATGTCCTTCAGGGTGAAAGAGAAATGGCTCAGTATAATAAGACGTTGGGACGCTTTAATCTGACCGGAATTCCTCCGGCACCCAGAGGTGTTCCGCAGATCGAGGTCACCTTCGATATTGACGCAAACGGTATTGTACATGTTTCTGCAAAGGATCTTGGTACAGGAAACGAACAGAATATTACAATTACAGCTTCCACTAATCTTTCTGATGAAGATATTGATAAAGCCGTAAAAGAAGCAGAACAGTTTGCTGAAGAAGATAAGAAGCGCAAAGAGGAGATTGAGATTCGCAATAATGCTGATTCCCTCGTATACCAGACTGAAAAGACGGTAAAAGATCTGGGCGACAAGATCAGCGAGGCGGATAAGAAGTCCCTTGAAGAAAAGGTTGCTGATGTTAAAAAAGCTTTGGAAGGTACTGATTCCGCTGCAATCAAAGCGGCGACTGAAGCTTTGACCAGCGTATCCTATGAGGTGTTTGGCAAGGCTTACAGCACGACGGCCGAATCTGCTTCCACAGCAGAGGGCGCTCAGCAGCAATCTTCTAACCCCAAAGATAATGTGGTAGATGCAGATTACGAAGTTGTAGATGAGGATGATAAGAAATAAGTAAACGTACTTATTTCAAAACATTCGCAGAAAAGAAGGCGAGTTCCGCCTTCTTTTCTGCGACAAAAAAATATAAAGGTGGAATGAAAATTGGCAAATAAAGATTACTATCAAACGCTTGGCGTCGAACGGGGCGCATCTGCCGATGAGATTAAAAAGGCATATCGTCAGCTTGCCAAAAAATACCATCCGGATCTCAACAGAGATGACGAAAACGCAGCACAAAAATTCAAAGAAGTCAATGAAGCCTATCAAGTATTGTCGGATGATCAGAAGAGAGCTCAATATGATCAGTTTGGATCCAGCGCTTTTGATGGAAGCGGTGGTGCAGGTGCCGGATATAGTGGTTTTGGTGGAGGCGGTTTTGGCGGCTTTGAAGATATTTTTGAGAGCTTTTTTGGGGGCGGAGCCTCGAGAAGGAGGGGGCCTGCAAGAGGAACGGATATTGAAACTTCAATCCGCATTGAATTTGAGGAAGCGGCTTTTGGCGTAAAAAAAGATATTACAATCAATCGCTATGAGTCCTGCGATGCTTGTGAGGGAACTGGTGCAAAAAAAGGTACAGGGAAACGTACCTGCCCTACATGCGGCGGTAGCGGTCAAGTTCGACGTTCAATGGGAGGCTTTTTAAATATCACTACATGCCAGCAATGCGGAGGAAGTGGTGAAATTATAGATGATCCTTGCGAAGTGTGCGGAGGCACAGGAAAAGTAAATCGGAAACGCACAATCAGTATCAATATTCCCGCTGGTATTAATGATGGACAGACTTTGACGCTTTATGGGCAGGGGAATGCCGGAGATCAGGGTGCACAAGCTGGATCGCTATTGATTTATGTCCGGGTTAAACCACATAAACGCTTTAAAAGAGAGGGCGCGGATTTATATCTGGAAATGCCAATCAGCTTCGGTCAGGCGGCCTTGGGATGCGAATTACAGGTGCCTACTTTGGAAGGTGAAGTAAAGTATAAAATACCGGCTGGTACACAGACAGGGACGGTTTTCCGCTTGCGTGAAAAGGGTATCAAATATTTGAGGCAGGATCGCAAAGGAGATCTTTTTGTGGAAGTAAACGTGGAGATCCCAAGGAAACTAACGGACAGACAAAAAGAATTGATTGCTGAATTGGAAGGTATGGAAAAACCGGAAAAGCGCAATAAAGGAATTTTTAGAAAATAAAAAAGGAGATGCAGAAGCATCTCCTTTTTAAAATACAAGTTATAATAGAGAACGAAGTAATTTTTCAATTTCAAGATCCCAAAACCGCCAAGCGTGTCCCATTTCCTTTTCAATATGGAATTTTACCTGATAGCCTAAAGAACGGGCTTTTTCCACAAATGCTTTATTTGCCGGCAATAGACTGTCTGCAGTTCCACAAGAAATATAGAGCTTTGGCAATGGAGCATTATCCTGTACGCATTTTTCCAATAAATAAGAAGTATCGTTTACAGAATTGGTATATTCTTCCAATGAACCATAAATAAAGTTGAACAGATAATGCTTATCCTGTTCGGCAGCGCGTTTCATGGTATCATGCATCCCAAGTGCTCCAGAGAAAGAAGCGGCCATTTTAAATTTTTGAGGATAGTTCAATGCTAACTTAACAGCTCCGTATCCTCCCATAGAAAGGCCTGCAACATATGTATGTTCCCGATCTTGTGTAATATGCAGATAACTTTCAACTATTTTAGGCAATTCTTCAGCTATGTAGGTAAAATACGCATCACCTATTTTATGGTCTGTATAGAAGTTGGACTTCATAGTCGGAATAACAATAGCCATATTACGACCGGATTCATAAAGATAGCGTTCTACCGAACTGGCTGAGACCCAGGAATGGGAACTGCCTTGCATGCCGTGCAGCAAATAGAGAACTTCCATGTTCTCTTTAGGTAAAGGATAGATCGTGCGCGGCTCAGGCAGAACAATATTTACCTTTTGAGAAGAGTGCAAAACTTCAGAATAAAAATATAATGTTCCCAATGACATAATACGATCCTCCTTATTGAATTTCGCGAATCGGCAGCCAGTTTAAAAGCTTCTTAACTTCGCTATCCCAGAATGCCCATTCATGTGCAAGACCTTCCTGCTCGGAGTAAGTATAGTCAATGCCCTTTTGTTGAATGTAATCCCGGAATCCCAAATTGTTTTCATATAAGGAATCAGCAGTACCGCAAGAAGAATAAAGTTTGGGCAATTTTTTACCCTCAGCAATTGCTTTGTCCAATAAATAATAAATATCATGTTTGGTGCCGCTCAATTCGCTACGCTTTTTGCCGAAAACATTGTAAGCGACCATATCTTTCTGTGGGTTTTCTTTACCGCTTCTGACAATATCCAGAACTCCGGAGAAACTGGCGGCTGCGGCAAAACGCTCGGGATGGGTGAGCGCAATTTTATAAGCACCATATCCTCCCATGGAGAGGCCAGCAATAAAAGTATCTTCCGGCTGGGTAGAAATACGTATCCAGCGAGAAAGCAGATCAGGCAATTCTTCGGTTAAATAGGTAAAATATCTCCATCCATATTCCATATCTGTATAAAAAGAATTTTGTACAGAAGGGCAAATGCAGACTAAAGGACGTGCGGAATCCATTGTCATGTAGCGTTCTACACTGCTGCGGCGCAGCCAGGATGTATGGTCGTCGGTATAGCCATGCAGCAGATATAAAACAGGGAAAGTTCCGTCAAATGCATGCTCTCTTTGAGAGAGAGAAAGATTTTCGGGTTCAGGCAGGATGACCATTACATTCTGATCAAATCCAAGCACTTCTGAACGAAAAGTTAATTCTAAAACAGCCATTATTTCCTCCTTATATTGAAAGTTATGAGACCTATAATTCTATTTTTATTAATTCGTGCTTGAGGGCGAATTTCCTTTTTTTGTTTTTGAAAATAAATCCCTTGTTATCTAATAAAATAAGAGGCCTGCTCGATTTGAGCAGGCCTCTTATTTAGAAATTCTTAGGGAATCAAAATGTCTTTTTGGATAGGTGTATAAAAATAGGAACGAATTTTCTCTCGATCACGCGTCTGTGCTAAAATCCACATCAATTTTGTTAAGGCTGATTCTAATGTCATGGTATAAGCTTCGATTAGTTCGTATTTCTCTTTTAAATGATAC
>CAMEMG010000106.1:0-4947 GCA_945927325.1 uncultured Clostridia bacterium
TTAAAAACAAAAAAATGAGGTATTTTTTTTAAGAGAACTATGTTATACTAAATAATAAAGAGGACTATCATGAAACAGATCGGAACACGGGAACTGGAAACAAAACGCCTGCATTTACGTCGTATACGGGTGGAAGATGCAGAAGCTATGTTTGATAATTGGGCGAGCGATGCGCAAGTGACAAAATATCTGACATGGAGCCCTCATGAAAATCGAGAGGTTACCCGGGCTCTGCTGTCTGTATGGGAAAAGGAATATAAGCGAAACGATTGTTATCGTTGGGGTTTGGAAGAAAAAACAACAGGTGAGTTGATTGGTATGCTGGATGTAGTGCATACTGAACCTGAAATTGAAAGTGCTGTGATAGGATATTGCCTTTCCAGAAAGTATTGGAATCAGGGTTTGATGACAGAAGCTGTCTGTGCAGTAAATCGTTATTTGCTGCAGAAGGTGGGATATAATCGAGTAGAAGCCTACCATCATGTGAATAACCTGGCTTCAGGAAAAGTGATGCATAAAAGTGGCATGATTTACGAAGAAATTCGGCGCCAAGGCGCTAAAGATAAAAATGGAAACTATTGCGATGTCGCAGTTTATGCAATATTGAAGAAGGATTTGCAGCCATGATTCTGAAGGATGTAAAATTGATGCTCAATAATGGAAAACGCTGTGTAATGCGCAGCGGGCAGGCAGATGATTCCCGCAAAGCGGCAGTGTATTTCCGCCAAATCGCCCAGGAAGATGCGTTTACGGAAATGATGGCAGAAGAAGTGCCGGATGTTTATGAGATTCGTAAAATGCTTCAGCATTTTGAAACTGCTCCCAGGGAAGTAATGGTATTGGCTTGGGTAAGGAAACAGATTATTGGCTGCGGTATGCTCAAAACTGTTCAGCCGTATTGCCGTATGCAGCACCGATGCAGTATACGCATTGGCGTATTGCCGGAATATCAGCAAATCGGGGTCGCAACAGGGTTGGCACAACAGTTGTTGCGCTGCGCCGGGAAGTGTGATTATGAACAGATTGAGCTGGAAGTGATGGGAAAAAATATACCGGCAGTTTCTCTTTGCAATAAAATGGGCTTTTCTACATATTGGATTAAAGAAGAAGCATTTAAAATGGGAAAAGGTCGTTATGAAAAAGCTCTGTTGATGGAGAAAAAGCTGGATTGGCTGAAATAACGTATTTTGAATAGAAAACAGAGCAGTCCCCATAGAGGGCTTTTAAAGGCTTTAGGATAAAGTTGTATTGCAAGAGCCCTTTAAACAATAAAAATGATATATAAAATAAATCAGGCTCCCCTATATAGCGGAGCCTGATGTTTTATTGCTTTTTATTTTCTCTTGGGCATTGCATTGCAGGACATGCCATGTACGTCATGTGCCGCTTCCATAATTGTTTCGGAAACTGTGGGATGCGGATGGATGGTATCGGAAATATCATCAATCGTGCCGCCCTTTCTCATGACAACTGCTGCCTCTGCAATCATGTCAGTTGCGCGAGGTGCATAAATCTGAGCTCCCAGCAGCTTGCCGGTGGTTTTCTGAGCGATGAGCTTGACAATACCATTGTTTTCACCCATAACCATGGCTTTGCCGTTATTCGCTACGTTGAAAGAACCTGTTACAACTTCGTAGCCGGCTTCCACAGCTTTTGCTTCGGTCATGCCTACGTAAGCGATTTCGGGAGAAGTATAGAGGCAGGCGGGTACTACATCATAAGACATGGTAGCCGTCTTGCCGGCACAATTGGCTGCTGCAACCATACCTTGGGCAGAAGCAACGTGAGCCAGCTGAATCTTGGGTGTGATATCACCGATTGCATAAATATTTTTGATATTGGTTTCGCAGCAATCGTCAATTTGGATATAACGGGTAGGTCTGCCATTTCTCTCGGCAAATTTGATGCCGACTTCTTCAAGACCGCAGTTCATGGTCATGGGAGATCTGCCGACGCTGACGATGCAGCAAGCACCCTCGGCAGATTTGGCAGCACCATCCAATTCGTAATTGACTTTTACGATATCGCCGCCTTCGATAGAGGTGACTTTAGCGCTGGTGATGATATTGACACCGCTCTTTTTGAGGTTGCGCACCAATGCAGAACGAATTTCTTCTTCAATACCGGGAATGACAAAGGGCATCATTTCGATGACGGTAACGCTCTTGCCCAACGTAGCAAATAAGGTTGCGAACTCCATACCAATGACGCCGCCTCCGATGATAACAAAGCTTTCGGGAAGCTCAGTCATGGAAAGCACAGCATCGCTGTTGACGACGTTTTTACCATCAATTCCGGGGATCGGAGGGCAGGAAGGAGTAGAGCCCATTGCCAGGATGATCTTATCGGCGGTAACTTTTTTGCCTTCTACGTCAATGGTGTTTTTATCTACCAATTTACCGAAGCCGTTGATGACATCTACGCCATTGGCCTTTTCCATAGCGCCTACGCCACCAACCAATTTGCTGACAACTTTATCCTTATGTGCTGCGATTTTTGCATAATCATAGGTTACAGAGCCTACGTTTACGCCGTATTTTGCAGCTTCCTTTGCCTGCTGGTACAATTCTGCGCCATGAAGCAATGCCTTGGTGGGAATGCAGCCTCTGTTCAGGCAGGTTCCACCCAACTTATCCTTTTCAATGAGAGCGGTTTTGAGGCCATACTGTGCACATCTGATGGCGGTTTCGTATCCGCCGGGGCCGGCGCCTAATACGGCAACATCATAACGATTGTCCATATGAAACTCCTTAAACATTATAAATAGTTTGAAATATGTGTTGAATATATGCAGACTCGTTAAAACGAGCCCGGTTCGCACAACATTACACTTTAATGTTAGGGCACAGAACTGCTTTTGTCAATATCTCCCGCGCTATTCCGGGCGGAAGAAAGTGAAAGTTTATGAATGCGATAATTTGGGTAAAGAGGAGGATGGAAGCTTTTGGGGCAAAAGGGATCGAAAATATCTCTGCTGGCAGGAGAAAAGGGCGAAAAAGCACCGATTGCATTGACAATTGCACGGCAACGAGATAGAATTTATATTGAAAGTGTATGGGCAGGCTTGCCTGTTCAGGGTTGAAACGAATAAGAATCATATTCTTAATAATTTTGGAGGTATTATGGCAAATACTGTTATCATGCCTAAAATCGGTATAACAGTCGAAGATTGCATCCTTACCACCTGGCATAAGAAGGTCGGGGATACAGTCGCCAAGGGAGACATCCTGTTCTCTTATGAGACGGACAAGACTTCCATCGATCAGGAATCCGAATTTGAAGGCACTTTGCTGGCCACGTTCTTTGAAGAAGGGGATGTAGTCCCTTGTCTGGAAGCAGTTTGCGCGATCGGTGAGCCCGGCGAGAAGGTGGAAGGTGCGCCTGCAACTGCTTCGGAAGAAGTTCCCGTAGCACCTGTTGCAGAAGCAGCGCCCGCTGCTCCGGCTGTATCCGCTGCAGAAGCAAATCCCGATGTGGATATCGTGATCATGCCCAAGATTGGTATTACAGTAGAGGATTGTATCCTGACTGAGTGGCATAAGCATGTCGGGGATATGGTAAAGAAGGGTGACGTTCTCTTCTCTTATGAAACGGATAAGACTTCCATCGATCAGGAATCTGAATTTGAAGGCGAATTGCTGGATGTCTTCTTTGAGGATGGAGATGTCGTTCCCTGCCTGGAAGCAGTTTGTGCAATTGGTAAACCCGGCACAAAATATGTGCGCGGCGGTGCTCCGGCAGCTGAAGCTGCACCTGTGGCGGCTCCCGCAGCAGAAGCTCCCAAAGCAGTTGTGAAGGCAGCAGCCACCGGAAAAGCTGCAGACGGTACCCCCGTATCGCCCAGAGCAAAAACTTTTGCAAAGCGCTTGGGTGTAGAAGATTTCTCTTCTATTACGCCTACCGGCCCCGAAGGAAGAATTATCGGCAGAGATGTCGAGGCTTACGCTGCAACCGCACCCAAAAAGGTTGAGGCTCCGGTTGCCGAAGTACCTGCTGCTAAGGCAGAAGCAGTTGTACCTGCTGCGGCATCTGTCGGTTATGAGGATAAGCCGCTCAACAGCGTAAGAAAGTTTATCAAGAAGAACATGAGCGCTTCTCTGCAGAATATTCCGCAGTTGACGCTCAATACCAGCTTCGATGCAACGGTCATCATGGATCTGCGCAAGAAGTTCAAAAACAACGAAGAGTTTGCAGGTATTACGCTCAACGATATGCTGGTGCATGCAGTAGCGAAAGTAGTAGTGGATTTCCCCATGCTCAATGCACATCTCAATGGCGATACCATGCGCGTATTTGAAAAGGCAAATGTCGGCGTTGCAGTAGATACCCCCAAGGGCTTGCTGGTGCCTGCGGTAATCGGGGCTTCTGATATGTCCCTGTTGACGCTCTCTAAAGAGCTCAAGTCCCTTATCGCTCTGACCAAAGAAGGCAAATTGCCGGCTGATAATGCACGCCAGGCTACTTTCACAGTCAGCAACCTGGGTTCTTTCGGTATTGAAAGCTTTACGCCTGTCATCAACCCGCCGCAGACCGGTATTCTGGGTGTTGATACCATTACCTATAAGCTGAGAAAAGATGGCAGCACTTATCCCGCTATGGGATTGTCGCTGACTTTCGACCACGGCGCAATGGATGGTGCAGATGCTGCAAAATTCCTGAAGGCATTGGTGGCTTATCTCGAAAACTTCGATATGATGCAGATGAAGTAAGCCAGACAAAAATAGAAATTCAAACAAAATTTGTTTAGAGAGGTAGTAATATGCCAAAATCCATTTATGTAGATCCGAATGAGATGAGACAGCCCGGATATATCAAATTTACGGATATCCCGGTTAACCAGTACAACAAGACTATCGAAGAAGAAAAGTCGAAGTATTCCAAAGAAGATTTCCTCCGCATTTATGAGGATATGTTCTCTATTCGTACATTCGAATTGATGCTCAACGA
>CAMEMG010000107.1:0-4840 GCA_945927325.1 uncultured Clostridia bacterium
GCGGAGCTGAAAGGATGCGAAAGAATTTCCGGTTGAGATAAGGCAGATTGCAATTCTCCGCGTTCGTGTAATTCCTGGATGGCAGCTTTACAGGCGAAGGCAGGCCCCCAGGAAAGGAGGTTATAAAGCTTAGAACTTTCCACCTCTTTCATGATGCGAAAATCTGCCTGCGGCTGTAAATGGCTGGTGGCCAAAAGTTTATAATCGTTATGGACCTTGGGGGAGCTGAGCAGTTCGATCAAAGTTTGCGGAGAAATCCATTGGCCATGGATGGCAATGAAAATGCGATCTGCAATGGTATAAAACGAACTGTTGGGAAAAGGCCTGCCCAGTTCATTTTGCAGCTGATTCCGCTGCGCCAATGTGACAGCGGCTTGTTTGCTGCAGGCTTCAGAAGCTTCCAACAACATTTCATAAAGTGTAATATGATCTAAATGCTGCATTCCGGCAGAGAGAACCGCATAATCGCTGCATTGACGAAGGTATTCTGTCAGAGCAACAGAAGATTCCTGAGTAATCAGCTCCATACAACGACATTGAACGCTGCTATAAGGAGTGTTTTTCGCGATCTCTATGTATAAATCATCCTGATATTCCGGATGTAAACGCAGTGCTCTCGGCAACAGGTTTCTATTGGCAGCAAGTGCATTCAGATGAGTAAGTGCTTCATTTTCCTGATAAGAAGCCCATGGAAGAGCATATTTTTGTATCTTTTTTAATAGATGGATAGATGACCGTAAAGGAAGAGGTTTTTGATTCATAATTTTGGTTCTCCGATATGTCATATTTATTTTAGTATAGCATGCACACATTGAGAAGAAAAGATAGTATCTTCCACGATGACCGGGCATATAGATAAAGCGGGGGAAAAAGCATGGATGGAATACAGGAATTTCTGCGGCGGGAAGCGGCGCAGGCTTTGGAAAAATGGAAAACGGCAGAACGGTTTTTGGAACAGACTTCGGATCCACAGCTGATGGATTTTGCAATTTACAGCGCGGAGGCGGCAAAGCAGAAGTACCTATATATTTTGCGCATTCTCAGGCAGAGGGAGGAAGAAGATGAGGCAGATGGCGGCCTTACGGTGTTGTAGATGATGCAGTTGAATACGCCGCAGCCGGCAGAGGTGATAGGGATGGCCTGCCTGTTGTTTGTAATGTACAGAATTGCCGTCGGGCTGGTTCCGCGGCATCCGCGGGCAGTGGATGTACTTTGCGGGCTGATTCTGGCGGCGGCTTTGTTACAAGCGCTGAATCGGTTGGGGGCGCCCATATCCCTGCATATTCCGCTAAACGGCTGGAACATTGCGACGATCGGGCTGCTGGGGCTTCCGGGGCTGTTGCTGCTGCTTTTGGCAAAGCTCATTCTGTTGTAGCCTCGACAGGCCGGTAAAGTTTGCGGGAATGTTGCTTAACTATGGAAATGCATGATGCTCGTTGAGCCTTCTTTGGCGGAGAAGGCTCATTTTATTATTTTTTAAAACACCTTTAAACAGACTGCAAAAAAGCAACTTTGCTATTTCGTGCAGATTTGCTATAATAAATGCGGTGATCTTATGTACGAGAGTTTAGGAAAAGTAAGGAAAGAGGCAATGCAGTGCACCAAATGTGCGCTGGCACAGACGCGTCGGCATGTTGTCTTTGGAGAGGGAAACCTGCAGGCAAAACTGATGCTTGTAGGGGAAGGGCCGGGGGCGACAGAGGATGAGACGGGCCGCCCTTTTGTAGGCCCTGCCGGGCAGCTGTTGGATAAGATGCTGGCGGCGATCGACCTGAAAAGGGAGGATGTGTATATTGCCAATATTGTCAAATGCCGACCGCCGGGCAACGCTGACCCGCGGCCGGAATATGCAGAACAATGCATCGGCTATCTGCGGGAGCAGGTGCGATTCATTCACCCCAGAGTGCTGGTATTGCTGGGGCGTATTGCGGTGCAGAATCTGCTCAAAATCCAGAGCGGCATCGGGCGCATTCATGGACAGGTATATGAACGGAAAGGCTTTCTCTTTGTGCCGACGTATCACCCTTCGGCGCTGCTGCGCAACCCGGAGTTGAAGCGTGCGGCATGGGAAGATTTTAAAATGATCAGGCGTTTGCTGGAGGAAACAAATGCAGGACAGACAGGAACAACTGGCGCAGATCTATCATGATTTGCGGGTTTATCTGAAGCAGCAGGGGATGGAGGAGCCGATCGTCTGTGGAGACGGTGCGGTGCAGGCATGGATGTTCATGCTGGGCGAAGCGCCGGGTGCGGAAGAAGTGCGGGAAGGCCGGCCGTTTGTGGGAAAAGCAGGAAAGAATTTGGATGCATTTCTGCTGCAGACAGGCATTGAGCGGGAACAGATTTTCATTAGCAACGTGGTGAAGTTCCGCCCTTACCGCATTGGGCCAACCGGCAGGCGCGCCAATCGGCCGCCCAATCGGCAGGAAAAGGCATGGTGTCTCCCGTTTTTGGAGCGGGAGCTGGCGCTTTTGCAGCCAAAGCTGGTCGTTACGCTGGGAAATACCGCCCTGCAGGCAATGCTGGGGGATCAGGCGCTCATCGGCGCTTACCATGGCAGTTGCACGAAGGATGCAAAGGGCAGAAATATTTTTCCGCTTTATCATCCGGCCAGTATTATTTATAATCAAAAATTGAAAGAAGTCTATGCGCAGGATCTGATTGCTCTGCGCACCTATCTCGAAGGCAGGGCAACAGAGGGCAGATAAAGGGAGAAACAGATGCAGAAAGGGAAACGGATTTTTTTGATTGCCGTCGTACTCATCGTAGTGATTGCGGTTTCCAGCATCGTTACCTATGCGGTGACCGTGCACAAGATGAATACCGGAGAAATCTATCTGAAAGATGACAGCTATGCAGAACTGATGCAGTATTTTGAACTGAAAAGTGTCAAACAGATTGTGGAAGCACATTATGCGGAGCAACTGGGAGAAGCGGAAAGCGAGGTATTGGTGCACGGTGCCATCTCAGGCATGATGCAGAGCCTGGGAGATGGTTATTCCGCCTTTTATACGGAGGAGGAATACAACAGCTATTTCGATGAAAAACTGGATGGTTCGCATATAGCGCAGGGAATGCTGCTTGGAATCAGCGAAACGACGGGATATCCGGTGGTCAAACGAGTGTTTGCGGATACGGCAGCCTATGAGGCGGGCGTGCAGGTTGGGGACAGCATACTGGAAATAGACGGCAAATCGGCCTACGGAAAGGATATCAATATTATACTGGGATATATCCGTGGAGTTGAGGGCACCGGCGTGAACTTGCTGCTCAGCCGGGAAGGTGTGCAGCAGGAATGTACACTGGTGCGCACGGGCGCACAGGCGCAGTTGGTCTTTACCGATACCATCAACGAGCAGGTGGGCTATATCAGCATTGTAGAGTTTACAGACGATTGTGCGCAGGATTTTGCCAAAGCTTTGGAAAGTATGGAGCAGGAAAAGGTGCAGGCAGTGATCATCGATTTGCGCGGCGTGAGCGGCGGCTATATTAGCGAAGCTGCGGAAGCGGCAGACCTGCTGCTGGATCAGGGCTTGATTGCCACCAGCATGAATCAGGGGAAGGAAACGCTGCGCTGGGAATCGGATGCAGAGGTAAAAAGCACATTGCCGGTAGCCGTGCTGACCGACGGACAGACTTCGGGTGTGGCAGAGGTGTTTGCGGCAGCGCTGCAGGACAGGCAGCGTGGTCTGGTAATGGGAGCAAATACCAAGGGCAATGCAGCATCTACGGCGATCTTTAAAGTCGCTTCTACCGGCAGCATGGTAAAGCTGGTGACGGCATATTATCATTCGCCCAACGGCACGCAGATTCAGGGCAATGGTGTGCAGGCCGATATTTCTCTGGAGCTGGGGGACGGAACTGTGGAAGCCAATGCGCAGCTGTTGGCATCGGCGGCCGAGCAATTATTGAAACAGCTGTCTGCGGAAAAATAAATTTTGAACGTAGGCGGTGCAAAGGGCAAGGAAACGCCCGTATGATTGATTCATACGGGCGTTTTTTTGCGGCAGATTGCTGGCAAATGCAAACAGATGGATAGATATTATAAGGGCAGTGCGGCAAAGATGCCCATCAATAAAGCGGTCAACAGGCCGGAAACGGCGATAGCCAGGCTGCTCATGGCGCCTTCCGTCTCTCCCAGCTCCAATGCCCGCGCAGTTCCGATGGCATGGGAGGCGCAGCCGATGGCCAGACCACGGGCGATGGGGTGGGTAATGCCCAGCCATTTGCAGGCTCCTTGCGCAATGATACTGCCGAAGATGCCGGTGAGGATGATGGCAGAAGCAGTAAAGGAGGGAATGCCGCCGAATTCCTCTGAAAGCCCCAGGCCGATTGCCGTGGTGATGGATTTGGGAAGCAGCGAGAGATATTGCGTCTGGTTAAAGGAAAAAAGCCGCGAGCACAGATAAATGCCGATCAGGCTGGCCAATACGCCCGCGAGAACCGCGGCGCAGATGGCCGGCCAATTTTGGCGCAGAACGGAGAGCTGCTGATAGAGGGGGATTGCCAGGCATACGGTTGCCGGAGTGAGCAGATAACTCAGAAATTGGGTGCCGGCGGCATAGCTGTCATAAGGAATATTCAACAGCAGCAACAGGCCGATGCAGAGCAGGATGGAAATCAGCAGAGGGTTGCAAAGAGCAATAGGGAATTTGCGCTGCAGGAAACAACCGAACTGATAGCAGGCAAGCGTGAGCAGCATACCAAAGAAGGCGGATTCCGCGATAAATTCTTTCATGAGTTTTTCCTTTCTCTGCGACGCAGCAGCCATTGACAAACCCGACCGCAAACGGCCATAACCAAAATGGTGCTTGCCAAAATTAGCAACAGGGCGGGCAGT
>CAMEMG010000108.1:0-4813 GCA_945927325.1 uncultured Clostridia bacterium
AATATGTGTTTTTGCATTATTTCATACTTTCCCTAATAATACAGTATAACGTATCCCTTCTCTTCTTGCAATGTGTTTTGGGATATATTATACTGAATGAGAATTTTAGGGAGTATTTACACATATGAAACAAGTTTTAGGCATGATGCGCCGCGCTTGCGACGCGTTTTCCATGATTGAAGAAGGAGATCGCATTGCTATCGGCGTCTCGGGAGGCAAAGATTCCATGCTGTTGCTCTACGCAATGGGGTTGTACCGCCAATATATCAAAAAGGATTTTTCCTTCCTTTCCCTGACAGTAGACGTGGGGTTTCCCGGCTTTGCCGGTGAAGCCATCGCTGATTTTGCCCGCAGCCTTGGCGTTGAACATCACACCGAAAAAACAGAAATCAACCAGATCGTTTTTGAAACACGCAAGGAGAAAAACCCCTGTGCCCTCTGTTCCAAAATGCGCAAAGGCGCCTTATACGATGCGGCCGTGCGTCTGGGCTGCAATAAGGTGGCTTTTGCTCACAACCTGGAGGATTTGCTGGAAACTTTTGTGCTCAGCTTTGTCTACGAAGGCCGCCTCAGCACCTTCGCCCCCGTCACACATCTGAGCCGCACCGGCATCACGCTGATTCGCCCGTTTTTATATCTTCCCGAAAAGGAAATCATCGGCACGGTGCGCCAGAAAGAGATCCCCGTCTATAAAAATCCGTGCCCTGTAGACGGCAGCACCAAGCGTGTCGTGGCGCGGGAATTCATCAATATGTTTTTAAAACACAATCCCGATGCCAAGAAAAGTATGCTGGCCGCGATCAAAAGCGCCGGCACTTATAATTTCTTTGATCTGCCCCCGGGGCTGCGGCAGCTGGCTCAGCGCGAGCCTTTCACAGAACAACCCTGATTTTTCTGCTGCCAAACAAATTTTCGTTCCCAACTTCCGTTGACTACGGAAGTTTTTTATTTGCCGGGATAAGCCGTAATTGCCAGGAAAAGCACAGTATGTTACACTGAATTTATCCATTGAGATTTGAGAGGAGTGATTTCCATGTATGAATTTTTACCTCTGATCGACGGCGCATTGCAGCCTCATCATGCATTGATGCTGCAGGCAGAGCGCGACCTTTGGGCACATCCCGAGACTGGTTACCGGGAATGGTACGCCAACGGTTACCTGAAAGAACGTTTTGAAGCATTGGGATATCAGCCGGTGATGGCGGGCAATATTCCCGGATTTTACGCCGACCTGGAAACCGGGCGCCCCGGCCCCACCATTGCCGTTTTCGGTGAAATGGACAGCCTGATTTGCGCCAATCATCCGGAAAGCAATCCGGAAAACGGCTACGTACATGCCTGCGGGCACCATGCACAGTGTGCAGCACTGCTGGGCATTGCCGCCGCTCTCCGTGCGCCCGAAATCCGTTCGCTGCTCTGCGGCAAAGTGCGGCTGATCGCCGTGCCGGCAGAAGAGCTGCTGGAGCTGGGATATCGCAAAAAGCTGAAAGAACAGGGCATTATCAAATATTTCGGCGGCAAAGTGGAATTCCTGTATCGCGGCTATCTGGACGGTGTGGATGCCGCCTTTATGGTGCACTCCGCCGCCTCCAAGCAACTGATTGGTTTCCCCCTGGGATCCAACGGTTGCCTGAGTAAAAATATTACCTATCATGGTAAATCCGCCCATGCCGGCGGTTCGCCGCAAAAGGGCATCAATGCTCTCTACGCTGCCAACCTGGGGCTTTCCGCCATCAATGCACTACGTGAGACCTTTGTAGACGACGATCACATCCGCGTGCATCCCATCATTACGGCAGGCGGCTCCGCCGTCAATGCCATTCCCGAAACAGTCTCCATAGAAAGCTACGTCCGCGGAGCAACTCTGGACAGCATTGTCGCCGCCAACAGCAAAGTCAACCGTGCGCTTGCCGCTTCCGCGCTGGCCATGGGAGCCAATGTGGAAATTTCCGATTTGATGGGCTATTTCCCGCTGAACCCCAATGAGGATATGAAGCAGTTTGGTTATGAAATTGCCTGCGCGCTCTTCGGCAAGGAGCAGGTTTATTTGGAAGATACCTGGGGCACCGGCTGCACGGATATGGGTGATATTGCCAGCGTTATGCCCGCACTGCATCCTTATGTGGCAGGCGCAGTCGGCCATGGTCACGGAGCAGACTATTACATCGAAGACCCAGAAAAGGCAGTCGTTGCTTCGGCAAAATTCCAATTGGCACTGCTTTGTGGACTTTTGGAAAACGACGGCAGCCGTGTCTATGCCATCAAGCAACATGCAAAGTTGCGTTTTGCCAGCTACGCTGATTATTTCCGGGCAGTTGATGCGCTGGAAATGGAACAGTCGGCGATCTCCTATCAGGAGGATGGCCGTGCAACCGTATGTTGGGAAAAAGCGGAGCAGTAAAATTGCCTGCCACCTGTAAAGAAAATTTTTTAAAAGGAGAAAAGCGCCATGTTTTATAAAAAAATGGGCGACACTTACGCCCTGCGCCTGGAAAAAGGCGAGGAAATCATCAACAGCATCAAGACGCTCTGCCAAAAGGAGCATATCTCTGCCGGATTCATCAGCGGATTGGGCGCCTGCAATCATGCGGTTATCGGCCTGTTCAAAACAGCCGAAAAGCGCTATGTTTCTGCCGTGTTGGAAGAAGATATGGAGATCACTTCCCTGACCGGCAATATTTCCTCCATGAATGATGAGGTTTACCTGCATCTGCATGCCAGCTTCGCCAACGAACAGAATCTCGTGCGCGGCGGGCACCTCAACGAAGCTACCGTCAGCGCTACGGCAGAGATCTTTCTTACCCAATTGCCCGGAACCATTGGGCGCTATTTCGATGAAGAGATCGGCCTCAACCTGATGATACTGGACTGATGCCCCGCGGTTTAAAAAAGTCTGCAAAACCGCTGAAATTCAGCGTGCAAAAGCTGCCAAGAAATGCCTGCACGGCATAGAACAGCCTGTGCAGCAAATCTCGGTCCGCTTATGTTTGATACGAATGCCCTTCGGATGCAAAGCGTTCGAGCGGCATTCGTACCGGCAGAAAATTAAAAAAGTATCATTTTACCGAGCTGTGACAAGCTCCTTTATGAGCATGGGCATTTCCATGTTTTTCCGCTGAAAGGGCTGCGCACCTGCCGATCCGGTCCGCTGCCGCACATAAAAACGCTCCCGTAGGACTGTGATCCTGCGGGAGCGTTTTTGTATTACGGCGTTCGACAGTTCTGCACTCCTTTTATTTTATTTTTTACGCACAATAAAAACTCAGAGTTGCCCGCGCTTTTTCTGCTCCCATTCTTCTCTGGAAATGGCAAATACCTTGGTCTTCCCATTCCGCTCATCCTCAAACTCTTCAACCAAATGGCCTCCATAGGAAATTGCGGTTCTGCACGAAGGCTCGTTGGTACTTTTCATATAGGAATAAATTATATTGAACGGTGTATGCATAAACGCCCAATCTCTGACCAGGGAAGCCGCTTCCTTTGCATAACCCTTTCTTTGTTGGTCTCTCCGGATATGGTAGCCGATTTCGGGTTTGATTTCCCCGTGAATCAGCTGCATCGTCAAGCCGCAGTCACCAATCATTTCTCCGCTTTCTTTCAGGCACACCGACCACAATCCGAATCCGAAAATACGGTATCTTTCCAGATTTTTCTGTATCCAGCCCCTTACCCTGGCTTCATCAAATCGGTATGGATAATGCTGCATAATATCCGAATCTGCCAGCACTTTATAAAGAGCATCGTAATCCTGCTCTGTCATCTCCCGCAATCGTAAGCGTTCTGTCTCTCCGATCATTCGATTTTCCTCCGTATCGCTTTCCGCTTTACACAGTTGCTGCCGCAGCTTTGCCACACCAAAAAAGGAGAAATTCTTTTTAAAGTACCTCTCCTTCCCTTGCTTCTGGCAACTTGCCTCCGCAACCATTTCAAAATTCCAATACCATATCATACCATTGGGCGCCGCCATGCTGTGAATCGGAGATGCCCAGGCTGCGATAACCGAATTTTTCATAATAATGCAGCAAATGTGCCTTACAGGTGAGAATGCATCCCCGGCGGCCAGCCGCCCTGGCATCGGCGATCAGCGCCTGCATCAACTGCGCCGCATAACCCCTGCCGCGGTATACCGGCAGTACATCCAGCCCAAACACACTCTGCCATTGCCCATCCGCTTTGTGCAGAAAGGCGTTTTCAAACATGACATCGGCTATCACCGGTTCATCTGTTGCCATGCCATTGATAAAACCAATCACCAGGCCCTCCTCTTCCATTACCCAAAAATGCAAGGGAAAAGCACGCAGGCGCTGCTCCAATGCCTCCCGCCCTGCTGCTTCTGCCGAAGGAAAACAGATGCTCTCAATTTCCGTCAGCCGATCCAAGTCGGCCATCTCTGCCTTGCGAATCATATTCGCTTTTCCTCTTTTTGTACTTTTTTTATGTTTTATTCCATGGGAAAGGCCGCATTCGCCAGCCGTGCAAACTCCTCGGGGGAAAGCGTCTCTGCGCGTCGCGTTCCCTCCACACCGGCTTTCTGCAAAATCCGCTGTGCATGCTCTCCCTTTATTCCAAAAGATGCTTTCATATTATTGACAATTGTCTTGCGACGCATGGCAAAAAGCCCGCGCACCATTTTTGCATAAGCCTGCCGCTCTGCCGGTACAACCGCCCGCGGCACAAACTGCACGATCGCCGAATCCACTTCCGGCGCCGGCATAAAGCATTGCCGGCCCACCGGGAAAAGGATCTCCGCGCCGCCGTAATACGCTGCCGAAGCAGTAATGGCGCCGTAATTTTTATCTCCTGGTTGCGCAAC
>CAMEMG010000109.1:0-4739 GCA_945927325.1 uncultured Clostridia bacterium
ATGCGGATCCGCTACAAACCGCGCATCCGGCAAGACCTGCCAAAGGACAAACTGCGCTTCCACCGGGCGCAGTGCATCCCATACTTTTAGCCCCAAGCCCTGTTTCTGCAAAATCTGCTGGACCGCCGCCAGTTTATCTGCCGTACCTTTACGCAGGCAAGCTTCGGAAAAATCATAAATGACCTTGCCTGTAAAATTCTGTTCTGTTGCATAGCGCAACTCCACCAGAATTCCCGGTATATATTGCTGTAATATTACAATTTGCTCCCGATCTTCCATTCCGCTTCCTCCTTTTTTATTATACTATAAAAAAGCGACTGTTGACAGCCGCTTTTTCTATCTTTTACCAAAACTGTTTGAGTGCCTGCATACCGGCGTAACAGCCGCCTGCTCCCAGATCCTGCTCTATGCGCAAAAGCTGATTGTATTTTGCTACACGCTCGCTGCGGTTAGGGGCTCCCGCCTTAATTTGCCCTGCATTGAGCGCTACTGCCAAATCTGCAATCGTCGTATCCTCCGTTTCTCCGGAGCGATGAGAAATAATCGCCGTATAGCCCGCCTGCTGAGCCTGGTGGACAGCTTCCATCGCTTCGGAGAGTGTCCCTATCTGATTGGGTTTGACGAGAATGGAATTGCCGCATTGCATTGCAATTCCCTTTTGCAAGCGCTGTACATTCGTTACAAACAGATCATCTCCTACCAGCTGAATTTGATTACCCAAGCGCGTTGTTAACTGCTGCCAACCCGCCCAGTCTTCCTCACCCAATGCATCTTCTATGGAACAAATGGGATACGCTGCACATAGTTTCTCCCAATGATCAATCAACTGCTCGGTAGTAAACAATTGGCCGCTTTTAGGCAATCGGTATTGACCTGCCTGCCCGGATTTCCATTCGCTGGCCGCTGCATCCAACGCCAACAGAAAATCTTTTCCCGGCGTAAACCCTGCTTTTTGGATAGCCGATATCAGAAATTGCAGAGCCTCTTCCTCCCCGGAAAGATCAGGCGCAAATCCGCCTTCATCTCCCACCGAGGTGGCCAGACTGCGGCTTTTGAATAATTCCGCCAAAGCGTGATATACCTCGGTGCATTGCTGCAGCCCTTGCGCAAAACTGTTGGCTCCGACCGGCAAAATCATAAATTCCTGCACGTCTATGGTATTGGCTGCATGGGCTCCGCCATTCAAAATATTCATCATTGGCAGCGGTAAGATATGAGCTCTGACGCCCCCCAAATAACGGTACAGCGGCATATGCAGCGCCTGTGCCGCCGCCCTGGCCGTTGCCAGAGAAACAGCCAGCAATCCATTCGCTCCCAGGCAGGATTTATCCGGCGTCCCATCCAGCCGGCAAAGCATCTGATCGATTTCATAAGTCTGCGCCGCATCTTTTCCCAGTAATGCTTCCTGTATGACTGTATTAACGTTATGCACAGCTTTCTGCACGCCTTTCCCGCCAAATCGGCCGGAATCCCCATCCCGCAATTCCAGCGCCTCAAATTCTCCGGTAGAAGCGCCGCTGGGCGCAGCGGCACGGGCTGTCGTTCCATCTTGCAGCAGTACTTCAGCTTCCACAGTAGGGTTGCCGCGGGAATCCAGAATCTCCCTGCCCCATACTTTTACAATGCCAGTTTTCATATGAATGCTTCCTTTCTTACAGTAGAACTTTCTTTGCATAGTATCGGCAGCTTTTATCCTTTTCATTCTGATTATTTACAAAAAAAGCCGCTCGAATGATTCCGAGCGGCCGGCCAATTCCCTTTTTATTCCTTGCGTTGCCCTTCTTTGCGAAAGCTATGAATTAATATAATGGGATGCTTGCGGTCAGGGCTAAAAATGAAGATTTTATCATAATCCGTGCTGAATCCCAGGACATACATAAGCAGCAGTGCAGTCTGCGGCCAGAGCATTGTAATATCCAGTAAGCCATGTAAAAAGACACATACCAATACAGCAATCGTAAGTGCATAACGGGTATGGCATTGATTTTGCCGATGCAAACGGATAATCTTGCGGATATTGATAAAGAAATACGCAAACAATACCATTGCCCCCACAATACCAAAATCCATAAACAGCTCCAGAATCAGGTTATGGGAATGATCAGCCGTGAATGAACCGTACAGCTGATGGATACGCACATAACTATTATATCCTCTGCCAAAAAGCGGAGCATCCTGAATGCTGCGCAATGCCCCCTCCCAGATATCCAGACGCTTCATGAAATCTTCTCCGATCTTATCCATGCGCGGCAGCAATGGGATATGGCCTCGAAAGGCAATTAACAATGCACAACCCACAGCAAGTAACGCCAAATACAATATCAGCCACCGTTTATGCTGAAAAAATGCCAACAAGACAGGGCAGACAAGCAGCAGCACCACAAAGGTCGTTCGGCATTCCGTCAGATATAGGGCTATCAGATTCATGGGAATCAACAGCAGATAGAGCAGCTTACTCTGCCAACGTCGGCTTTTACTGATATTATAGATACAAAAAAGAACGACCAGCGAGATATAAAACGCATAATAGTTGGGATTGGAGAATACAGAGGAATAACGTTCTCCCCATATCCAGCTCATGCCCAACTCCCATTGAATCAAAGCAATGGCAAAGCAATAGACACTCATCAAACAAGTGAAAGAAAGGATCACCCGAAAAATACGCTGTGTCATGGTATAGGTAATGAAGATCATTGCAATTATGGCAAATACCATAAACACACCGATCAAAATATCCAGACAACTCCCGCCCTGCACAATCGTCACTATCATAGAAATCAGCCAAAAAATCGCCAAAAAAGTCACGTCTGCCTTGCGGCGGAATAAAATAAACATCTGTTTCGTAACCAGCAAATAAATGGGCAGCAACAAAACTACTGCAATTTCCACATAGACAGTCAAAAAAATGGATGCAGTCAAAATCAGCAAAACCAGTTCATTTTTGGTCAACCCTTTCAATGCCTGCCGTATATCAGATATCGTTTTCAGATGAATTTCCTCCGGTCAAATCGAGCACGCTTATATATTTTGCATAAACGACTCATTTTAGAAAACAATTTTCCATAAATTGTTTAAAAGATAGGTTCTATTATAGCATACAATATGAAATCATCTTCACATTTTTATCTTAAGATTATAGAAATTTTTAATTTTTTTACAGTTATCCGCCGATTGCCGGCAAGGTCAACTTTCTTGACAGCAGATTACCTTCATGCTATGTTTATAATAGTTGTCAGAATATAAAGTTATGCTTTAGCTACAAAAAGTCAAATAAACGGAAAAGCAAGATGTATCCTTGCGATATTTTTTGCTTTCGGCACAAATCATAAGGAGAAGCGATATATGATTAACTTTACAAAACGAAGAAAAGAAATGCTTGCGGATATCGAGGAGCAGTATCTGGGAATCGAGCAGGCTCAGTTGGATGCCTTGGTAGATGCAATTCTGGAAGCTCCGCGTGTGTTTACCGCCGGTTGGGGGCGCGCGGGCAATATCGTCCGCATTCTGGGAATGAATCTTGTGCATTTGGGCAAAACCGTCTTTTGTGTAGGCGACAACAGTACCCCCGCCATTGAAAAAGGCGATTTGCTGATTATTTTTTCTGCTTCAGGCAATACCAAAACCATTACGGTTCTTTGTGAACAGGCAAAACATTTCGGCGCAAAAGTGGCACTGATTTCTCGAGGCGGCACTGCTTCGGCAATGGGGCAGCTTGCCGATTTGAACGTAGTCATTCCTCCGCTTTCCCATTGTGGCCGCAAAGCAGGTTGTGAACCTACCGAATGTTATGGCTTGACCACCTATCAAACCGCTTTTATTGTCAGCGACCTGATCGAAGAAATGATCATGGATCGCACAGGGCAAACGCTGGATGACATCTGGCGGCATCACAACAACCTGGAATAATCTGATTTATAGGCCGGTATTCCAATAATAACTCGTGCCCTTCGATATAGGCAGTGCTTTTCTCAGTCAATAAGCACTGTCTTTTTATTTATATTACGATGTTCTGCCAGACAGAATTCTACACCAGCTGCATCCACTTTTGGAATACCAGTAAAATTGGCAACACCAGTCATCGCCTATATACCATTCTTACTTTTCTAATAAGAATTGGAAGCCCAAGCTGCATATTTCCCTTGCCAAGGAGAAAATCATGAAAAAATGAAACTGCATCCGATTCCTTTTTGCCTTTTGAAATCTTTATAACAACAAAACCATCTCAAATGAGATGACTGACCGAAAATTTGAATTGAACAACAGAAATAGAATTTGCCCAAAATCAGAGAATAGGATTTCCTGCAAATATCGTATTTATCTTACTGAGAACAGCGAATCCTTTCAACTTTTGTGAAAATGCAAATAATAAACTGCATTTGCATCAAGTATGTAAGGAAATTCTTCCACCTTATCACAAGCCATTTTCAAAACTTTCAATAAAAGAACTTTGCCAATTCAAAATTATCTGATGGCACGCAATCATACTTGTATTTCTGTGTCTCAACGGACCTATGTATATGCCGCAAAAATCGGTATCCAAATTTACTTATACTATAAATGCGAAAATAAAAGAAAACCCGTTCAGATAAATGAACGGGTTTTTGGCTCCCCCTGTTGGACTCGAACCAACGACATTTCGGTTAACAGCCGAACGCTCTACCAACTGAGCTAAGGAGGAATATACAAAACCGGCAGCTACCTATCCTCCCAGGCCGTCGCCAGCCAAGTACTTTCGGCGT
>CAMEMG010000110.1:0-4635 GCA_945927325.1 uncultured Clostridia bacterium
AAAATCTTCGAGAAACATAAGAAACCGCGGTGTCCGAATATTCATATCCAGATACCGATGGTTAACACTCTTCAATTCTACTGTAAAGCAATGGCTGCCGACCTCCGCCTCGCCTCTGCCAAATCCAGTCATGCTGTTCACGAAAATATCCTCATTTCATCTTATATTCATTGATAAAATCAAATTATTATAGCACAGTTTCATAAAAAAGAAAACAAGTTATTGTTATTTCACCTTAAACAACTCATCCTGTGTTGGCGGAGAGATCGCCTCACCGCAATCTGTACAAATTCCATATTCAGGAGACATAAACTCACCAATACAGGCCGCCTCAATTCCCTGCTCACGTAAGGCTTCCAATAAAGGCGCCTCACCCCCATGCTGCACAATCAACAAACTGCCGCTGGAAATCAAGCGATACGGTTCCAGCCCATAATATGCACAAACTTTTCCGGCAATAGCATTCACGGGAATATTGCCCTTTCTGAGCAATAACCCTAACCCTGCCGCTTCCGCCACTTCATGAGCCGCTCCGTAGACTCCGCCTTCTGTGATGTCATGCATGGCAACAGCCCCCATCTTTTTGGCTATGCCAGCCTCCTTCACCACACTCAGCGCTTCTTTCATTCCTTTCAGCTGCGCTCGTTCCTGCTCCGATAATAAGTGCTCTGCCATCTGTGGATGATCTCCGCAAAGGATCAGCGCTCCTTCAATACCGCAGGATTTGGTTAGAATCAGATGATCACCCGGGCGAATATCACTGTACTGCAAAATACGATCCGTCTTCCCAATAGCTGCTACAGATATGACCACTTTATTTACCGCTTCTGTTACTTCCGTATGACCGCCCACAATATCGATATTCAATTTATGTGCTTCTTCATAAATTTCCTGCATCATATTGCTTAAATGTTCCAAATCATACTGCGGAGGCAGCAAAATGGTCACCAGCATGGCAAACGGTTCGCCTCCCGAAGCAGCAATATCGTTAGCGGAAATATGTACTGCCAGGGCACCTGCTCCCTGCTCGGCAGCAGTAATCGGATCTGTAGAAAGTACACAATATTGTCCGCCAAAATCCAATGCTGCACAATCCACGCCGACGCCCGAACCAATCAACACCTCCTTACGGGTAATATGCAGTTTATTCAACACAATTTTACTCAACTGTTCATTCGTCAATTTACCAATTTCCACAAAATTTTTCCTCATTTGTTTATTTTCAAATTCATCATATCATATTTTTCCATAGATGCCTTCTTTTTTTCATTTTTTATATCAAAAAAAACTGTCTGCGACATTTTTCGCAGACAGTCTGTTCTCATAGATCCAGCAATTTATAAAAAGCCGCTTCCTCTAAGATTTCTATTCCTAACGCCTGTGCTTTGTTCAGTTTTGAACCTGCTTTTGCCCCGGCTATGAGTACATCCGTACTTTTACCCACTGAAGATTGCAACTCTCCACCCTGCTGTTCAATCAATAGCCCGGCTTCGCTGCGAGAAAGGCGAGCAAGTGTTCCGGTCAACACTACCTTTTTGCCCTGGAATACCCCTGCCTTTTTCTGATATGCTTTAGGATGCACTCCTGCCGAAAACAACCGCAAAAGTGTTTGTTTCACCTGTTCGGAAGCAAAAAAATCCACTACCGACTGTGCCATAACTTCACCGACTTCGTTGATTGCAATCAATTGCTCCATGGTAGCGTCTTGTAATGCCTCAAAAGTGCCAAATGCTTCCGCTAAATCTTTCGCCGTCTTTTTTCCGATGGTATTGATTCCCAATGCATAAATGAAATTGGCCAATTCAGGCTGTTTACTACCTTCAATGCCAGCCAACAGGTTTTGTACCCGTTTTTCTTTAAACCCGGGCAAGCTCAGCAACTGCGCCTCCTGCAGCTCATATAATGCTGCAATATCCGCTATCTGCAGATGCGTATACAATAATTCTGCCGTCTTATCCGAAAGGTTCTCTATATTCATCGCTTCCCTTGAAGCATAATGCGCAATACGCGCCACTAATTGCGGTTTGCAGGAAAGACTGTTGGGGCAATAAAGGTTAGGGCCAATCCTTTCTATTTCCGCTCCGCAATAAGGGCATACTTTCGGCTCTTCGTGATACTCCCGCTCTTCGCCCGGTACTGCGCCGAGTATTTCGGGAATCACATCGTTACTGCGGCGAATAAATACCCGGCTGCCCACTGCAACCTGTTTACGCCGGATATCTTCTATATTATTCAATGTGGCACGGCGCACTGTCGCACCGCCAATCTCTACTTCTTCTACCAGAGCTGTCGGTGTAAGCCGGCCAGTACGCCCTACATCCCAAAGAATGTCCAAAATCCTGGTTGTCATTTCTTCGGCAGCAAATTTATAGGCAATTGCCCACCGCGGGAAACGCTCGGTATATCCCATCTGTTCACGCAAGGCAAAATCATCCACTTTGATAACCATTCCGTCAATCAGAAAATCCAATTGATGCCGATTCGCTTCCGCTTCCCGAATTCCTTCCAACACCCCTTCCAGGGAATCATACAGGCGTTCAAACTCATTGACCTTGAATCGATTTTCCTTCAGAAATCCGATCATTTCCGTATGAGTGGCAAATTGTTTTCCTTCAATATAGCCCACATTATAAAAGTAAGCATCCAGATTGCGCGCAGCCGTCACACCTGTATCCAGATTGCGAAGTGCACCTGCACAGGCATTACGAGCATTTTTCAACGGTTCTTTGGCTGTACGATTATATTTTTCCAAATCCGAAAGATGCATGATTGCTTCTCCCTGCACTTCCATCCGTCCCAGAAATGGAATTGTCAGCGGAATGGATTTAATCGTTCTTGCCTGCTCCAGAATTTCTTCGCCCGTCTCGCCATCCCCACGTGTCGAAGCCATTACCAATTTTCCTTGTTCATAAGTTAAATTAATGGTCAATCCGTCAAACTTATATTCCAAAGTATACAAATGTTTCTGTGCGGATACCTTATGTAGGCGCTGTTCCCAAGCCCGAAGTTCTTCTACGGTTTTCGCCTTATTGAGACTGTAGAGCGGAGCAATATGCGTATGCTTCGCAAAGCCTTCCAATACTTTGCCGCCCACCCGAATCGTTGGAGAATTTTCCAAAACAATACCTTGCTGTTGTTCCATCTCCAACAGCCGGTCAAACAAAATATCGTATTCCGCATCGCTGATTGTCGGCTGATCCAATACATAGTATTGATAAGCATATTCATTCAGCCTGGCAACCAATTCTTTCATTTCCTGCATCGCAGTCATTGCCTGTCCCCTTCTCTGCTAATTCATTCTATCACTGTCAGCGGCGCAAAACTCAAAAACAACTTCTTTTCTCCGCCGGCAAAAGCAATACGTGCTACCCGCTGATCTCCCTGCCCGTCTATGGCAAGGATCGTTCCTTTGCCGAATTTTCCATGCTCCACAACGCCACCTACCCGGAAACTGCCGGGATCTGCCGTAGCTTTGGGCACAAATTCCGCCTTTGCCTGGAAGAAATTGATACGCGGTTTCGTTGTCTCTTCCCGGTGCCCTATCTGTTTTGCATCTTTTCGCACCGACAGATTCTCCACTGCTTCCGGCGGAATATCCCGTAAAAAACGCGAAGGGGCATTGCTGCTGCTCCCGCCGGAATACATAGTTCGGGTGGCGCTGCCAGTCAAATAAAGCAGATTTTTAGCCCTTGTCATGCCAACATAACAAAGCCTTCTCTCCTCATCCAGCTTTCCCTCTTCCACCGAACGTTTGGAAGGAAACAGATTTTCCTCCATACCCGCCATAAATACTGTATCAAATTCCAAACCTTTGGAGCTATGCAGTGTCATCAACGTCACGCCCCCCTCTTCTTCCACAGTATCCATATCGGTAATCAACGAAACGGTAGAAAGAAATTCTTCCAATGTAGGTTCTTCTGCCTGTGCCTCATAAACACGCGCCGAGTTAATCAATTCCTGCACGTTTTCAATCTTTGCCTCGGCAGTAATATCATCATCTGACAGCAGCATAGCATGATAACCGCTCCGTTCAAACACAATTTCTATCATCTCTCCGATAGACTTGCCTTCTGCTGCCGTTTCTATTCCCCGCAGCACTTCCAACAAAGGTGAAAATTTGGCAGTACCACCTTTCATAAATGAATCTGCACCGGCTGCCGCTTCCATCAGGGAAAGGCGATTTGCCTCTGCATATTCAGTCAGTCTGTTAACCGTTACATTGCCGATTCCTCTCTTAGGCGTATTAATAATGCGCAAAAAAGCAGTATCAGCCATCGGATTTTCCAGCAAAGTCAGGTAAGCTACAATATCCTTGATTTCTTTACGCGCATAAAAGCTCATACCACCGTACACCCGATAAGGAATGCCATACATGCGCAATTTTTCTTCCAGTACCCGCGATTGTGTATGCGTGCGGTACAGCACGGCAATCTCTTCATACTTTTTTCCACCACGCACCAATCCGGAAATTTCTTTGGCAATAAATTCCCCTTCCGCGTATTCACTGTAAGCAGTGTACACTTTAGGTTTGGGGCCATCCGTTTTTGCAGACCAGGGGTTTTTTTCCTTTGGGGCATCTGCCATACGGATTACCGCATTGGCCGCATCCCGAATCCGTTGATGGGAACGATAATT
>CAMEMG010000111.1:0-4597 GCA_945927325.1 uncultured Clostridia bacterium
AAGATATGGCCTATTAGTATACATAACCATATCGTTCATCCTACCTGTTTACATAATACCTGCAGCTAACTCCGCAACACGTTTCATCTGTGCAGGAATATCGATCGCCTGCGGGCACCGCGATTTGCAGGTTCCGCAGGAAATACAGCAATCCGCACGCTGTGTTTTCAGCAAAGTACGATAAATATTTTTAAATTGATTTTCCTGCAAAGTATTTTGGTAGTGATTATATGCTGCAAATACACGTGGAATATCCACACCCGCCGGGCAATCCATACAATAGCGACATCCTGTGCAGGGAATTGTTCCGCTAGCCCTAAAAATCTGCGCTACCTGTCCCAAAATGACAAGTTCCTGTTCAGATAATTCCTTAAACTCTTTCATTGTTTTTATATTATCTTCAACCTGTAATAAATCCGACATTCCCGAAAGCACTGTCATCACCCCCGGAAGCGAAGCAGCATAGCGAATCGCCCAAGAAGCAATGCTATTCTGTGGTGCCGCTTCTTGCAGCAATCTCCTGGCAGAAGTCGTCAAATTGGCCAATGTGCCTCCGCGAACCGGCTTCATTACCAAAATGGGAAGCCCTTTTTCGCAGATCATTTCATATTGTTCTTTTGCATTTGTACTTTCCCAATCCACATAATTCAACTGTATCTGGACAAATTCCCATGGATGCGCTTCCAAAATGTGTTCCAATGCCTGCACATTGTCATGGAAAGAGAATCCAAGATGCCGGATTTTTCCTTCCATTTTTTTACGCTGCAACACTTCATAACATCCCGCCGCTTCAAACACCTGAAAATTACTGGCATTTAATCCATGCGCCAAATAAAAGTCGAAATATTCAACCTGGCATTTCTTCACCTGTTCTTCCCATACAACGTCTGCCGCCTTTGCTGACAGCTGCCTTGCCGGCATTTTATCTGCCAAATAAAAACTATCCCGAGCATATTTCTTTAAAGCATTGCCTACATAAATTTCACTTTTTCCACCGTGATATGGCCATGCCGTATCAAAATAGTTGATACCACCAGCTATAGCAGCGTCTACCATATGCTGAAGCAAAGCAGTATCGATTTCTCCATTTTCCTGTTGCGGCAAACGCATGCAGCCAAACCCCAGCAAAGAAGGCCTTTCTTCCAAACCCGCAAAAACTCTTTTTTCCATTTTTATATCCTCTCTTTTTTTCTATTTCTAATTTTCTCTCTATTCTGTTAGAACCATTTATGATCAGTTGCTAATGGCTTTCCCATCTAATACTGCTTCCTGTAACACGTCACCAACATAGCGCAATTTCAAAGAAAAGAAGGGAGCCTCTGCTGCTAATAAACGCAGGAAAATGCGATCGCCCTCCCAAAGCTCCAGTTCTTCAATTTTTTCTTTATCAATCCAGGCCAGTTCGCCTTCATTACAGGCAGTCAGTTCTCCTTCAAAGGCATTTGCCGTGTAAAGGCACATATATTCCGTTTGCTGTACATCCGTAGCAAAAGTAACAATACCACGAAAAGCATATTGTGTCAGAAATAATCCTGTTTCTTCTTGCACTTCCCGTATCAAGCATTCCTCCGGGCTTTCCCCTTCTTCAAAATGTCCGCCAACACCAATCCATTTTCCCTGATTAATATCCGACTTTTTTTTAATGCGATGCAGCATCAGATATTTTCCATCTTTTTCAATGTAGCATAAAGTAGTTAATTTCATAGTTTTATTCTCCCGCATGCTGAGCTTCGATCTGTTCTGCCAATTCGTTAAGATATATCCAGCGCTCTTCCTTTTTCGACAGTTCCTTTTCCAGATATTCCTTTTCCTCTGTCAATGCTTGCAATTTTATATAATCACTTGCACTCTCCTGCATCCGCTGTCGACAATCGCTGATATTTGCTTCCAACTGAGCAATTTCCTCATCAATATGTTCAAATTCTCGTTGTTCCTTATAGGTAAATTTTAATTTTTCCCGGTGGGTGCGTGTATTTCTAATGGTTTTTGGAGTTGCTTCTTTTAATTGCTTTTTTTCTGCTATCTGCAGCTGTTTTTTCTTTTCCTCATAGCTGCTGTAATCTCCTTCATAGCGACTTATGATTCCATTCTCTCCTACTTCAAAAATGCTCTGTGCCATTTTGTCCAAAAAATAGCGATCATGAGAAACAGCCAAAACAGCACCCGGGAACTCTTCCAAATATGCTTCCAGGACTGTCAGTGTCTCTATATCCAAATCGTTCGTCGGCTCATCCAGAAGCAAAATATTGGGTGCCTTCATTAAAATACCCAGCAGATACAACCTGCGCTTTTCCCCGCCGCTAAGTTTTTCAATCTTTTCCTGTTGTGTTGCCGCCGTAAATAAAAAGCGCTCCAACATTTCCGAAGCAGAGATCTTCCCTTCGCGCGTAGAGACTTCAGATGCTATTTCACGAATATAATCGTATACCCGCTGATCCAAATCCAGCGCTTCGGTTTCCTGCATAAAATATCCAATTCTGACTGTCTCCCCTATTTGCATATTTCCGCTATCCGGCTGAATCTGCCCAGCCAGCAACTTCAAAAGCGTTGTTTTTCCGGCTCCGTTTTTTCCCACAATGCCAATACGATCCTCTCTTAAAATCGTATAGGAAAAATCCGTCACTACAGCTTTGTCTCCATAATATTTATCTACATGCTCCGCTTCAATCGTCTTTTTGCCAAGTCTGCTATGCATGACTGTCATTTGCACTGTCTTTTCAATTTCCGGCTTCTGCTGTGCTTTCAATGCCTCATAACGGGCAATTCGTTCTGAGCTTTTACTTCCCCTCGCTTTAGGGCCGCGCATAATCCACTGATATTCTCTGCGCAAAAGTGCCTGCCTTTTCCGCTCACTGGCGTTTGCCATCTCCAAACGCTGCGCCTTTAAATCCAGGTACTTTGAATAGTTTGCTTCATAACAATATAAACTTCCAAAAGATAGTTCCGCAATTCGATCAACGACATGTTCCAAAAAATAACGATCGTGCGTTATCATCAACAAGCCGCCACTATAATTGATCAGCCAGTTTTCCAACCAGGTAACCATTTCATTATCCAAATGATTCGTAGGCTCATCCAAAATCAGCAATTCCGAAGGCTTCAGCAGCGTTGCTGCCAGGGCAACTCTTTTCTTCTGCCCGCCGGATAATTCACATATCTTTTGATCAAATTCAGAAAGCCCTAGCCGATTCAGCATCGCTTTTGCTTCATATTCCTTCTCCTGCCATTCGCCGGCCCCTATTCCTTCCAACAATTGCTGCAAAATGGTAAGTTCAGGATTCAGTTGTAACTCCTGTGGCAAATAAGCAATCCTCACTCCAGGGGCATGGGTAACAATGCCATCATCCGGCTGTTCCCGCCCCGCCAATACTTTGAGCAACGTACTTTTGCCCGTGCCATTGATACCGATAATGCCAACTTTCTGCTGTTGGTCCAGAAAAAAAGAAATATCTTGAAACAGCCGCTTTGTACCAAAACTTTTGCTGATATGCTCCGCACTCAATAACATTTTCCAGTCTCCGTTCTCTCACTACACTTCATACTTATTGTATCATATTTGCTTTATTTTTTCTTTCAAAAACTAAGTTCTGGTTTTCCCACTTGAAAATATGCTATAATAAAAAAACATTATATTGCATGGGAAGGATTTTTTTATGATTACTCTCTTTGCCAAACGATGGATACCCAATTATCAAGATACGAAAGATCCTCAGGTGCGTCGCTCCTATGGTGTATTATGCGGGGCAGTGGGTATTTTTCTGAATGCCATTCTTTGTGCTGCCAAATTATTTGCCGGTATACTGACTGGCTCCATCGCAATCACTGCCGATGCATTCAACAATTTATCTGACGCAGGTTCCTCTGTAATTACCCTGTTTGGCTTCAAATTAGCAGGGCAAAAGCCAGATCCCGAGCATCCGTTCGGTCATGGGCGCATCGAATATATTTCCGGCCTTATCGTTTCTCTTATTATTCTGTTGATGGGGCTGGAACTTGGAAAGACATCCATTCAAAAAATATTGCACCCGGAACCCGTTTCCGTACAATTGCTCTCTATCGGCATTCTTTTATTCTCCATTCTGGTGAAAGTATATATGGCTTTTTATAACCGGTCAATTGGAAAGAGAATCCAATCCACAGCACTTTCTGCCACTGCAGCCGATAGCTTAAGCGACTGCCTGTCAACCGGAATGGTTTTGTTGTGTACAGTTATTTCCTATTTTACAAACTGGAATATTGATGGTTGGGCAGGATTGGGGGTAACCTGTTTTATTTTATTTACAGGCTACCATGCTGCAAAAGAAACTATCAGCCCGCTTTTGGGGCAGCCTCCGGCACAGGAGCTGGTGGAACAGATCGAACAGATTATTCTCAGCCATTCCGAAATCCTGGGAATTCATGATATGATTGTCCATGACTATGGCCCCGGCCGTATGTTTATTTCTGTACATGCAGAAGTACCTGCCACCGGAGATATACTGGCCTTGCATGATACCATCGATACTGCCGCACGGGAACTTGCCGAACAGCTTGGCTGCATCCCCAGTATTCACATGGACCCTATTGCCACCGACGATAAACTGACCGCCGACACCAG
>CAMEMG010000112.1:0-4531 GCA_945927325.1 uncultured Clostridia bacterium
ACTGCTGCCTCCCGTAGGAGTCTGGACCGTGTCTCAGTTCCAGTGTGGCCGATCACCCTCTCAGGTCGGCTACCCATCATTGGCTTGGTAGGCCGTTACCCTACCAACTACCTAATGGGACGCGAGCCCATCCATAAGCGAATTTCTTTGACCCCTTTACCATGCGGTAATGTGGTCTTATGCGGTATTAGCAGTCGTTTCCAACTGTTATCCCCCTCTTATGGGCAGGTTGCTCACGCGTTACTCACCCGTCCGCCACTAAGTCAATTTATCTTCCGCCCGAAGGCTTCCGTTAAATCGCTTCGTTCGACTTGCATGTGTTAAGCACGCCGCCAGCGTTCGTCCTGAGCCAGGATCAAACTCTCAATAAAAAATATTAACAGCTTTCGCTGTTTCTCACTATCGTTTTAATGAGTAAGTTCGCCCAAGCTCTTTTCTTTGCTTTTTGATGCTTCTTTGTTTACGTTATTTGCTTGTCAAGGTTCTGCGCTCTCGTGAGCGCTCATTTATAATACCAAACCCCCACCCCTCTGTCAACACCTTTTTTTATTTTTTTTTATTTTTTTTTATATTTTTTTAAACTCGTATATTTTCAGATTTTGACATAGTTTAAGTTCGATATTACTCTAAAATTCTGCACAACCTCGCAGGAAAATATACGCATTTCCCCTTTTCTTTTCCGGCCATCCAACGTCTCTGATACTTCCATTGCCATCGTTTTTATTCTGCTCTGGCTTTATTTGTAAAGAAACATTATACCGGAATCATGCAAAATCATATATTAGAAGAGACAACCAGCTTTTGCAATTCTTCATTGACCTCTTCCAACACCATAAGGCTCTTATAATTTTCAATGCGTTTATGTTCCGGCTGTCTGGTTGAAATTGCCGCTCCGCACCCCAGCACGGTAATGCTGAATTCCTTCATCATCTCAAAAATGGCGCGCACAGTACCTCCTCCGGCAATAAAGTCGTCGACGATAATCGTCTTCTGGCCCTCACTAACCGCACGTTTCGCAAGCGACATGGTCTGAATGCGTTTGGATGAACCCGAAATATAATTAATCGTCACAACAGATCCTTCGGTTACTTTGCTTTCCCTGCGCGCCACAACCAGCGGACGATCAAACAGCCTAGCCACACCCATGGCCAGTGGGATCCCTTTTGTTTCGGCAGTAATAATAAAATCCGGATTGGCGCGGCTGAAGAATCCCCAAAGAATACGGGAAAATTTTTCTATATAATAAGGATTATAGAAAATATCCGCCGTGTAAACGTACCCCCCCGGCAGAATGCGCGAAGGATTCTGCATTTTTACCAGAATTTCCTTCATCACCTGCTCCTTCTCTGCTTCTCCGATATACGGCAGATAACGTACACCGCCGCCCGCGCCCATTAATACTTCGATTTCGCCCTGCCCATATTTATGCAGAGTCTCTTTAATAATAGAAATATCCTCACTCAAAGTAGATTTTGCGGAACCAAACATTTCCGAAAAATAGGAAAGTGGATACAGATGGTTGGGATGATTCGTGAGAATCTGGCTGATAATGCTCAGCCGCTCTTTTCTGGTGGCAATATCGATCATACGTTATAACTCCGAATTTTTTTATTCATTATTTTCATATATTTCGTATTTTATCATCTTTCCCCCATAAAATCCAGTTTTTTTCGTGATTTTATTGATTATTCCACCTATATTTTAGTATAATAAATAATAATTATGCGATAGTGTGCTTTTTGCGCAGCGCATTTAGCCGGCTTATCAACCGGATCAACTATTAGTATCCCTCAGGAGGGAAATCTTATGAATTCTGTTCAATTGACTGACTATAAAAACGGCCGCATTCATTTTATCGGTATCGGCGGCTGCTCTACCAGTGGGCTGGCACAGATTCTGGTCAAAATGGGTTATCAGGTTTCCGGTTCCGACCAAAACCAATCCCAGTTTACCGATGTATTAAAAGAAAAGGGCATACCTTTCCACATCGGCCACGACGCCTCTTATGTGGAAGGCGCTGCCTTAGTTGTCTATACCGCAGCAATCAAACCCACCAACGTGGAATTTGCCTATGCCAAAGAGCACGGCATTCCCATGTTGGAACGAAGCGAATTATTGGGGCAGATCAGCAAGGATTATCATACCTGCATCTGTGTTTCCGGCTGTCATGGCAAGACGACTATCACCTCCATGTTGGCGCTGATCACCAAGGATACCCATCTGGATCCTACTGTTCACGTCGGCGGCATGGTGGATTTCCTTTCGGGCGGGGTGCGCGCAGGCGGGCAGGAATTATTTATCACCGAAGCCTGCGAGTATGTGCGTAGCTTCATGACCATGCATCCTTCCTATATTATTATCAATAATATCGATGATGATCATCTGGACTATTATAAGGACCTGGATGAAATCAAACAGACCTTCGTCGATTTTACCAATCTCATGCCGGCAGACGGTATTCTTTTTGCCAATGCAGATGACGCCAATACACGGGAGATATTGCCCAAAATCGCGCACAAAATCATTACTTATTCCGTTTCCGGGAATGGGGATTATTCCGCACGTGCCATCGATTATGATGAGCTGGGCAATCCCAGCTTCGACGTCTATTACGGCGAGCAGAATCTGGGGCGTATTCAATTGCATGTTCCGGGATTGCACAACGTGGAAAATGCGTTGGCCTGCGCAGCTTTGTGCCACACGGTTTTCCATCTGGATATGGAACACATCAATGCTTCTCTGGAGCATTATCATCTGGCTGGCCGCCGCTTTGAGCTGATTGGTGAACGGGACGGTGTAAAAATCTTCCACGATTACGCCCATCACCCCACTGAAATCAAGGCCTGCCTGTCCGCCGCCAAAAAATATCCCCATAAAAAAATGTACGTCCTTTTCCAGTGCAATTCCTTCACACGCGCGAAAACGCTTAAGGAAAAATACGCTCTGGCTTTTGAAAATGCCGATGTGGTCATGATGCCGGATATTTATCCCGGCAGAGATATCGACCGCGGCGAAATCCATGCCACCGACGTTGTGAAATTGATCGACGCCCATTCGCATAATTGCCTTTATCTGCCCACCTTCGCAGATATTAAAGCATATCTGCTGGAGCATTGGCAGCCCGGCGACATCGTAATAACGCTGGGTTCGGGCGATGTCTATAAACAACAGCGCATTCTATTGGAAGATTGATTCAATCCTATATTTTTGCGGCAGAATGATATTTCTGCCGCATTTTTATTTTCCCACACCTCAATCAGTATCGGAGCCAATCGCATCGGCACAGGACATCCGCTCGGAAGGGTTTCCGCAATTTTCCCATTAAAACTTTGAGCAGGGAGGGGTCCCTGCTCTTTTCTCAATCCCTATGTGCCACTCGGGCAGATTTCATTCTTTTTTTGCCTCCCGCGGCACAGTTTTACAGTTTGTTCCGCCCTTTTGATAATAAGCACCTACCAAACTGCGGTAGCCCAACTGTCGCATCGTTTCATAGCGCAGATTATAATTGGCTTTGGTATACTTACCACTGACCAGAAAACGGATGCATTGCTGCATATAATGATCGATTTCTTTAAGTCCCGTTACCGTATTAATCACAGGGAAAAACCAACGGCACCAGGTCAGTTCATGCTCTGCTGTATTTGCAAAAAATTTTCGGTTGAAATGCCGTATATAAGCGCGAATGGCCTGTTCGGGCGAAGCCCCTTTGCGCAGTCGCCAACGTTGCAGCGCTCTGGCTTTGCGCTTCATTTTACCTTTCAACTTATCAATTGTCACAGGAGATACGTCGATCACACCCCGGCAATAAGAAAAACCCAGATAATTCCAAGGTTCTCCCGGTTCTATATAAGCCTCTTTTTCCGGATTAAGCCGTAAATGGCGCGCAGCCAAATATTCATGCAGCTGCCGAACTCGCTGCTCCAGTTGTGCCCGCGTCGGTGCAAACAGCAAAACATCATCGGAATAGCGCGCATAAGGCACGCCTTCCCGCGCAAAAAAAGCATCCATATCCGCCAGATAAAGATTGGCCAAAAAAGAAGAAACCGGCACTCCGGCCATAATGCCCTTTTGCTTCCGCACTGCCTTCTCTTCCCACAACACCCATTCGTTTTCCAATAATTCACGCAAAAATTCAAACAAATCCCGCTCTGCTTCACCCAGCATTTGCCGCAGCAGAGGCAGCAGCAGACTTACATCCACCGAATTGAAATAATCGTGGATATCCGCTTTATAAGCATACATCCCGTCTATCCCCGGCACGCCTGTCAAATCCGCAATTGCATGCCGCACACCGCAATCGTTGCGAAAGGAATAAAGGTTTTTACCAAAACAGCCATCATAGGCATGCAGCTGTTGTGCCAACAGCTTCAGCACATAGTTTTCAGCACGGTCAAACGTGTAAATGATGCGTTTTTTATTGGAGTGCATCTTATTAATCTGCTTCTTGTGAGGAAACGGGAAAGGAATTCCTGCTTCTATACGCTCTATCACCGGCAGATATTCCCGCGCATCAATAAATGCGCGCAAATCT
>CAMEMG010000113.1:0-4387 GCA_945927325.1 uncultured Clostridia bacterium
ATAATCAGCTTTTGCATGTCCGTTTACCGGCCACCCTATACTTGCAGTTGTATAGCCCGCTTTTTTCGCCTCGTCCCAAAAAAAAGGAACTTTTACAATATCTACATACCAATTCCATGGCTGATCCTTTCCCGGCATCAGCGTTGCTTCATTGTGATTGACACCATTGGTTATCGGATAACATCCTGTCGCAATAGCGACATGAGCCGGCAGCGTAAGAGAAGGATAAATCGTTGTCATCTGCTTAACAATGGAACTATCCTCTATAATTCTGTGAAAGGTCGGCAGTGCAGAAAGTTTTTTCAAATCTCCATACATTAACGCATCTACAGAAATCACCAACAGCTTTTTCGACATAAAAAATTCCTCCGTTTTTTACGTAGCGTTTTATAATTTATTATATCATTAATCCTACCAAAAACAAAAGAGCTCTTTTTAGAGCTCTTTGCTTTTGATTAATCCTTGTGCATATCCTATTTCCAATCTGTTTCCGTCTGCCGCTCCATCGATTCAATACTGCTTAACAAAGCAGAAGGCTGCATATCCAGCGCCAATGCAATCCGGATAAATGTATCTAGCTGCGGAATATATTCTCCGTTTTCAATTCGAGAAAGATGAGAAGTATCTATTCCGGCAAGCCCTGAAGCTACTTCCAGAGTCAGATTACGTTGTTTTCGACAAGCCCGAATTCCTTTCCCGATTAGTTTTAGATCCACATTCCACTCTCCTTATATACAGTAATTAAGAATATTGTATATAGTGATGGTGCATCTATTTTATAGCAAACTACAAAATAGAGTAAATAGATATTTTTACTTTATAAGTTATCATCAGCTCTCTGCTGTAATCTTTTTGTACTTCTGTTTTTCCAGCTCTCTCCTGCAAATTTATCAAAGCGCTTTTCCCTTATTGATCCCATTATTATGGTAAAGAAATCTTTCTATCCAGCGATGTAGGTTTCCAACAGTGCACGATTTTTGTGCAAATCAGGTACCAAAACCGCCATTCCCTGCATATTGGCATTTTGATAAGTGCCATCTGCCGGAATACGATAGCTGTTAACAACGCTTTCGGAAAAAACCGGCAATGCTGCTACCGCATAACTTAAAATTTGCCCATTGCTCAAATCTGTCTTAATCAAGGGCAGGGCTTCATTGACCAGGCATACAATTTCACTTATTTCTGCTGATTTCAGAGATTGTATGATTGCATGGAGTAAGCATAGGTCATGTCCTTAGTAGTAAAATGCACCTCGTGAATATTTGCATCTGTATTTACCTGTGCAACTCTTCCCGTATCCCATTGGAACAGATTGCCGCCTATAACTTCAATCATGGTTTCCCCTCTTTTTCTGCATTAAAAAAGCACCCTTTACAGAGTGCCTTTATAAATTATTCTTTTCAGCTTCTATCCTTGAAAAAGTCCGCCCATTGTGGGTTTTCTTTATCAAATATTGTTTTCTGTTCAAGTGCCAGTTTTGCAGGATAATCTCGGAACAGATTGAAACTCTTCTTTTTGTCGAATGAAAAAAGAAATTCGCCGAGTGTGCCGTTATTGTCCACCCACCATATAGAGCCAGATTTTTTGTTTTTATAGAATTTATCTGCTGTTTCCATTTACTCTTCCAGCGCGTCTATGATCTCCATTGCTTCCGCCGCCGTAGACATACGGATTTTTGAACCTTTCGCAAGGATAACAAGCGGCAAGCCTACAAGGTGCATTTCCTCATCCTCAAAGATAGGCTCATAAACAAAATATCCTTTCCACGGTTTGCGCTCAATAATGCCATCGTAACCGCGCTCTTTTGCGAATGAAAAAACTTTTTCCAACATCTTGCTCACTTCCTTTCTTCAAAAATCTGATTTGCGACATCAACATCAATTTCCATGTTATCAACGCGCAGCACCTTTGGCGGTGTGTTTACCTTTGTACCGTAGAACGTGCGCGAATATTTCAGGTGCGTAAGATATTGATAAACGTCTGTATCTCCTATCCACTCGCTTCTTTCGTTTGCGCCCCGCTGGTTGTCTTTTATCCTAAGTTTGCCGTCTCCTGTCAAGTCAAGGTTTACAATATGGCCGCTATTTCCGCGCCCTTTCCAGCCAAATTCTATGGTGTAACGCTCCCCGGCTTTTATTATACCTTTCAGATATTGCAAATAAGATTTTGCGCTGTAGGTCTTGCTTTTATCCGCAATATATTCCGGGTGCTTTCCGGTAGCCGGGTCTTTCCAAATGGGATTCGTTTGCCGTGAGAGCTTTTCGCTCATGGAGCCTTTTGTATTTCCCTTTGCTTTGATATTATAGCCACGCTGCCTTAACTCAAAAGCAGGCGCGCAGGTTTGACAGTTGATTGAATAGCTCCAATCCTTGCCATAGTCTGGATTTACGTTGCCACTGTCTGCAGCTTCCCACGTCATTTTTTCGCCGCGTTTTACTCCGGCAATCTCATTCGGGTATTTCTTCAAGTCTATTGAACTACTATTGCCGGAATTTTCAAGTTTTTTCTCATGCCGCCGCCGGCTCTTCCATATTGCTTTATCTTTGGCGTTCCATTGCTCTGATGTTCCACCTTTGTCCAGATAGTCAAGCCATGCTTCGTATTCGTCAGAATCTTCCCAAGGCGCAGCACTGCAACGGCAATGCGGATGCATAGGAGCGGCATTTTCTCCCGGCATCATGTTTTCTACTTTGAAGTGCTTGCCGTCTTTGCTTTGGCATATATCGCAGCAGCCGGAATTTGCTATAAATTCATATAGCGTAAAGCCGTTCCGTTTGAAACTCTGTTTCTGCGCTTCCGTTTGCACTCTTGCCAGCTCTGTGCGCATAAGCCGCTCGGCATCGTATGTTGAAGTATTAAAAGCATTTTGCAGCTCACGCGCCAGCACGCGCGGGTTTTTGCCCTGTATCATCCCAGATTGCAGCAGGCTTGAAAGCTTATTTTTCAATAAGTCCTGATGCATCCATATTCTGTCTGAAAAGGTTGCATTTTTAAAAGAAGCATTTACAACGGAATCAACAAGCTTTGCATTGTTTACGATTGTCTGTTTTCCGGCAGAATCCTCCCCCTATCCACCCTATTTCTTCGTTCTCGACATAACACTGCAAATCATATCTGTTTTTTCATTTATTTTCCGATTAAATTATCAGTCCTGCCAGAAACGCCGCTGCACAACCAGCGATTGCTACTGTCAACAATCCTTTCCCAAGTAATGCTGCTCCGATCGCTACCGCAAAACCAATGAGCGCTGTATATGGATTCCCTGTCGCATAAATTACTCCCGGAATCGTCATTGCGCTCAGGACCGCATAGGGGACATAATATAAGAAATCCTTCAAAAAACGCGAATGTATTTTCTTTTGAAAAACTACGATAGGCAACATACGTATCAGATAAGTCACGATGGCCATCACAAGAATATATAAAAAATATGAATCGCTCATTCTTTTGATACCTCACTCTTAGGAAAAAGCAATGCCATTGCGGCTGCTGCAACTATTGCGCAGATAATTACGGAAAACCCCTGTGTAATACCAGCAAACCAGGGAACGTAAGCGATAACACAGTTAAGCGCGGCGGCCATTAATGAACACCATAACATTCCTCTCTCCTGTTTTGCTGCAGGCAAAACAATCGCAGTAAACATCCCGTAAATCGCCAAGCTCAGTGCTGCATTTACCGCTGCCGGCAGGAGATTGCCCGATATTGCTCCCAAAAAAGTGCCCGCCGTCCAACCCAGCAAGGGAAGCAAAATCAATCCATACATATAATCCGGCGTTAGATAACCAGGCTGAGCAACTGCTACAGCAAACACTTCATCGGTTATTCCGTAAGAGATCAACATTCTATGCTTCAGAGCAAAAGTCTGATCCATTTTTTGACTCAACGATAGCCCCATCAATGCATATCGCAAATTAATTACCAATTGTGTCAAAGCCATCTCAGCCAGAGAGCCTCCCGCCGCAATAATGTTGATCCCGGCAATTTGTCCTGCAGAAGTAAGATTGGTAATCGACATAATGACAGAAGCCAATGTGGGAATTTTTAAATTCGCTGCACTGATGCCAAATCCAAAGGAAACGGAAAGATATCCCAATGCAATGGGAATTCCATCCTTCAAACCATCCATAAAAAAATTTTTCTTTTTCGCGTTATGATCGGAGTTTATCTTTTTTTTCATATATAGAAACCTTTGTATAGAAAATTTCTTTTGCATTATATCACATTTTACCATCCGGTCCCTCTTTTGTGCCCATATTTCCTGTCATTTTCGAAAATAGTCTTATTTCAGATCAGTCTGTTGATTGCATAATTGTAAATTTTCAGTTGCTGAAAAAATTTTATTTAAAAAAATAAAGTAAAATTATATGGCTGTGTCGAATTATTA
>CAMEMG010000114.1:0-4380 GCA_945927325.1 uncultured Clostridia bacterium
CTCCTCTTTATAGGAAAACCATGCTCCTGATTTATCTACAATCCCCAGAGCGACTCCTAAATTAAGCACACTGCTGGCCATAGAAACTCCTTTTCCATAATAAATTTCACATTCAGCGCTTCTAAAGGGCGGTGCAACTTTGTTTTTTACCACACGAATCTTCGTTTTATTACCTACAACCGCATCCCCGCTCTTCAAAGCTTCCCCTTTGCGTATATCCATACGCACAGAAGCATAAAACTTAAGAGCACGTCCACCAGGCGTTACTTCCGGATTACCAAAAACAATCCCTACTTTTTCTCGTAACTGATTAATGAAAATGGCAATCGTACTGGATTTGGAAATGGCAGCGGTCAATTTGCGCAATGCCTGAGACATTAACCGGGCCTGCGCCGCCATATGGGAATCTCCCATCTCCCCATCGATTTCACTTTGCGGAACCAACGCTGCAACGGAGTCCAGGACAACCACATCGATCGCCCCACTGCGCACCAATGTTTCCATGATTTCCAGAGCCTGTTCTCCGGCATCGGGCTGAGCAACATAAAGATTATCAATATCTACGCCCAAATTTTTTGCATAAACCGGATCCAGGGCATGCTCGACATCGATAAAAGCAGCGGCACCACCCAATTTCTGCGCTTCTGCCACAACCTGCAAAGCCATCGTTGTTTTACCGGAAGATTCCGGCCCATAGATTTCCACAATTCTGCCTCTGGGTAATCCGCCAACCCCCAGCGCAATATCCAATTCCAGGCAACCGGTGGGAATTACTGAAACACCCATATGGTCGGCGTGTTCCCCAAGCCGCATGATGGCTCCTTTACCATATTGCTTTTCTATCTGCATCAAGGCATTATTTAATGCTTCTTCCTTTTTCATCTTTTTATCCTTTCAATAAATCCCGACTGTGATAGATGTATTCTACACAGGACCAAATCGATAAAATTGTGCTCAGGTATACCAAAATCTCGCCAAACGGAATATTCCAAATTGCAAAAATCGGATTTTCCAACAGGATTGCGCTAATGCCAACCAATTGGCAGATTGTTTTCCATTTACCGACTTTTCCGGCAGGAATTACCACGCCTTCGGCAGCTGCAATCAAGCGAACACCGGAAATCAGAAATTCCCGTGCCAACAGAACAATCACTACAATCGGCCCCAACACTCCCAATTTTCCCCAATCAAGCGCAATGATCAAAGCTGCCATAAAGAGCACTTTATCGGCCATTGGGTCCATCAGTTTACCAAAATTGGAAACCAAATTATATTTCCTTGCGATCATCCCATCTAACATATCTGTCAGCGAAGCAATAATAAAAATTGCCGCTGCATAATAATTCCAATAAGGAATCTGCAGATAATAGAAGAGTATCACAAACGGCACCATGATGATCCTTGCGATCGTCAGTATGTTTGGCACATTCTTATTCATCCTGAATTGCCCTCCCCAATAATTCATAATCATCAGCGCGTAAAATACGCACTTTATAATACATTCCAATTCGCAGCGGCGTATCTGATTCCACTGCAATCATTCCGTCTACTCCCGGCGCTTCACCATAAGAGCGACCAAAATAAAGTGAATCCTCCAGGCTGTAATCTTCAATCAACACATCATAAGTACGCCCAACCCGCCGCCGGCTCATTTGCGCCGCAATTGGCTGCTGTACAAACATGATTTCCTGTTCGCGCGCTTCCTTAACTTCTTCGCTCAGTTGATTCGGCATATCATAAGCAGGAGTTCCTTCCTCACGGGAATAGGCAAAAGCCCCCAGACGATCGAATTTCAATTCTTTTACGCCCTGTTTTAACGCCTCGAATTGCGCCTCTGTCTCTCCGGGAAAACCGGTAATTACCGTTGTACGCAGAATAAAGTCCGCATCTCTCTGCCGTATTTTTTCTACTGCCGCATAAATCGACTGATGGGTGTCCCGCCGATGCATACGTTTCAGAATTTCATCATCCACATGCTGGATAGGCATATCAATATATTTTGCGATATTATCATATTTGCACATAGTATCCAGAAGAATATCGTCTATTCCGTCCGGATAACAATATAATAACCGGATGCAACGGATTCCCTCAATCGGTGCCAAAAGTTCCAGCAAAGGCGCCAGCATTGGCTTATGATATAAATCCAGACCATATTTGCTGGTATCTTGCGCAACCAGAATAATCTCTTTCACACCGCGTTCAGCCAAGGCCTTTACTTCCTTGCATATATCCTGCATCTGTCGACTTTTAAGATTTCCGCGGATATAAGGAATAGCGCAATAAGAGCAGCGATTATTACAGCCTTCCGCAATCTTTACATAAGCATAATAACCGGGCGTAGTCAACAATCGTTCTGCATAATTTCCCTCAATCTCAGCGCCATGGTACTGTTGCACCCGCTGCCCCTGTAAGACTTTTTCTACCGTCTGTACAATTTCATCCTGCGCCGTGACTCCTAAAAAAGCATCAACTTCCGGCAGATTTTCCGCCAATTCACCTTGATAGCGGCCGGAAAGACAACCCGTTACAATCAGGGCTTTCAATTTTCCGTGCTGCTTATATTGCGCCATTTCCAAAATCGTATCTATCGATTCCTGTTTGGCGCTTTCTATAAACCCACAGGTGTTAATCAGAATTATATCCGCTTCAGCCGGTTCCGCTGTAAAATCATAGCCCGCTTCTCTGAGCTTACCCAGCATCAGTTCGGTATCTACCTGATTTTTAGAACACCCCAATGAAATCACACCGATCTGCATTTCCTTCATACTTTTCTTACATATCCTTTTTTTCAAACATTCGACGATAATCCTCCTGCGTTATCAGCAGTTGACGAGGCTTATTTCCATCTGCCGGTGAGACAATTTCCATTAATTCCAATTGGTCCACCAATCTGGCAGCGCGAGCATAGCCGACCTTCAACCGTCGCATAAGCATAGAGCTGGATAATTGTTCATATTCCAAAGCCAATTTGATAGCCGCAGGAATCAATTCGTCGTCAAAACCATCTGCAGGTGTGTTTTCTTCGCTTCCGGCAGATGCATTTGTCGGTGCGACACCTGCTTCCAGCTGCTTCTCCAGTTCTATATCATTTTGTTCCTCATATGCAGAAGACTTGAGGAAATCAATGACACGTTCATTTTCCGCATCTGAAATATAGCAGCCCTGCAAACGAATCGGTTTGGACTGGCCAATCGGCATAAAAAGCATATCGCCGTTGCCCAGCAGATCTTCCGCCCCGTTCATATCCAAAATGATACGGGAATCCAAGCCCGAAGATACCGCAAGTGCAATACGCGAGGAAATGTTCGTCTTGATCATACCTGTGATAACATCTGCACGCGGTGTTTGCGTTGCAACAACCAGATGAATACCTGCAGCGCGCCCAAGCTGAGCAATCCGACAAATGGCATCCTCAACTTCATGCTTGCTGGCCATCATCAAGTCTGCCAACTCATCTATTACCACGACTAACTTAGGCATAATTTTTTCGCCTTGTTGCCGCAGCCACAGATTATAGCTGTCTATCTCCTTCACATTGGCGTTGGCAAAATCATTATAGCGTTTGAGCATTTCATTGACAACCCAATTCAGCATGCTGGTAGCTTTCTTGGGATCTGTAACTACCGCTGTTTTCATGTGTGGGATTCCATTAAAGCGTTTCATTTCCACAACCTTCGGGTCTACCATCAACAGGTTTACCTCTTCAGGAGAAGAACGGTATAAAATGCTCATAATAATGGAATTAATACACACGCTTTTGCCCGATCCGGTCGTACCAGCTACCAAAAGATGAGGCATTTTAGCCAGATCACCATAAATATTTTTACCGGTAATATCCTTGCCCAAAGCAAAATAAAGCCGACTCTTATGCTTTCTGAATTCCTCCGTATCCAACAATTCTTTGATCTTTACCATCGCCACTTCCCGATTGGGAACTTCAATGCCAATGGCAGCCTTCCCGGGGATCGGGGCCTCAATACGCACACTGGGCGCTGCTAAATTCAGCGCAATATCATTGGAGAGAGAAAGTATTTTACTTACCTTTACACCCGGCGCCGGTAAAAGCTCATAGCGAGTCACCGTAGGTCCGGTCACAATGTTATTTACTTTTATATCGATATTAAAACTTCTGAGCGCCTGCTCCAAAATCAAAGCTTTGCTGAGATTCTCCTTTTCCATTCGTTTGCCATAATCATTCCGGGGAGCATCTTCCAGTAAGTCCATACGGTTAGGCAGCTGATATACCTTTTCTTCGGGCGCTTTCTGTTCTTCTGGTAGCACCTCTTGTACTACAGTTTCTTCAGCAGTGCTCACGGGTTGCTCAGTTACAACCTCCTCCGCAACTTTCTGGTCGCAGATTTGCTGTTCGTCGCTATC
>CAMEMG010000115.1:0-4334 GCA_945927325.1 uncultured Clostridia bacterium
TCTGTGCCGCCCCTTCTCTATGATACGCTTTCCCTTTGCGGTCTGTGCAGCCACCGGCGGCAATGCCGTATCGCAGCACTTTCCTGCCCTGTTCTCTGCTTCCACCGGCGCTCAGCAGTCCTCCGCCGGATCGTAACGCAGTTCCTGCTCGTAGGGCAGCACGCGCAGCGCCTCCCAGCCCGGGTTGGCCTCAAAGGTGCAGTCAAACTCCGCGCCCAGCTCCCCCGTTTTCTGCACATAGGCGGCAAATTCCGCCATACAACGCAGCGCCTTCCCTTCGGCCATCCGGCTCAGCTTTTCCAGGCGCAGATTGCTGTCCCGGCAGGCCTCGGGCGGCCGGTAGGGGATGACCATGCCGTGCATGGGCTTGTATTTGCCGCACAGCCACAGCCCGCCATACAGCAGCCCGCGCTTGCACAGCCCGGGGGCACGCAGCAAGCGGTTGAAATAGACCATGGAGCGCAGCGCCTGCCCTACCTGTTCCGCCGTGAGCGGCGGGAAAAAGGGCGCAATCACCGCCGCGTTCTCCTGCGTCGGGCAGATGTGCCCGGTCAGCACCTGCCGCTGGGGGTGCAGGCCGTCCTGCTCCATCAGATACCGCTCAAATTCCCCTTCGATGGCGGTGTGTTCCAGCCCGCTCTGCTGCATCTTTTTCTCCACATAGCTGTGGCAGAGGCTGTCCAGCGCGAAATGGCAGATCAACCCTGCCCCGTAGGCCAGCGCCGCCTGTTTGTCTTGTGCCGCGCGCACTGCTGCCGCTGCCTGCGCAAAAAAAACGCGCCCCGTCTGCCGGTGCGCTTCGCCCCCCAGTCCGCTGACCGGGTTGCGCTTCAGCGCCCGGTAATAAAAAAGAATGTCCGGCCCGTGCTGGCCGACGTCATACAGGCTTCGATAAGATTGTGCCGCCGTGCGAAACGGCTCCTGCAGCATGGGAAACAGCCGCTCCCCAAAGCGATGATGGGCATAAGTTGCAGGCATTGCCGCGGTACCTCCCGTCCTCTTTTTTCAAACTGATTCTATTATACTGTATATTTCGCACTTTTGGCCACTTGTTTTGTAAAATCGCATGCAAACTTTCCCCCCATCGCCTATCAGGCACCGCCCAAGGCAGGAAACGGAAATCCCACAGCCCTATGCAGCCGCATCAGGAAATTTCTGCACAAAAAATACCCGCCAAAAGCTCCCTTTTGGGCGGGTATTTTCTATTCCATGGGCAAACCGCGGTTGGCCGTCTGCTTGCTGAACTATGATTTCCATGTTTTGTAAAAACCGGGATTGCCTTCGCGGCAGCCGTAACGGACATCGTTGCCGGTTCCTGTCCCTCTTTTGGCATTTCCTTCGCTTTCTCTTCCATCTTCCGCGCCATGTTGTCTGCTTTGGGCGCGTATTCCATTACAACAGTTTGATACCTCCTGGCTCCTCCTATCTTTTAACTATGCCTTGCGCCGAAACCGGGATTCGCCATACCGCGCTCACTCCGCCAATCCCCTGCGCCTGAACATCACGAGTTCCGGGCGTTCGCCATGGCGCCCATACTCGCAAACGAGGAGAAAAGTCTCCTCCGCGACAACGCCGTAACAGCGCTCGCTGCCCGGTCTTTCCACCTGATTTCCCAGGTAGATATCCTGATCCTTCAGGAATTTGACGCTGTAGCCGTTCGCCAGCGGGTACTCGAGGTTTACGTAAGCCCCGCTCAACAAATGAAGCTCCTCCACCTGCAGCCCGTGGATCCCCAGTGCATTGATTTCTGTGATCAACTGCTGCTTCAGCTTCCCGAACTCCCGATTCCGCTCCGCGATGCAGCTGCCGCCGAAAGGGTGCCCGTTACATTTTTCGCAGCCGCCGCATTTGGGCAGCTTGCTGCAATCTTTACAACATTCCATACCACAATACGTCATAGGATTTCCCCATCCACTATCCTTGCGCATCCATCCTGTGCATCCGATTTTGCCGTACAACGTCCACAAAAACCATTCACACGGGTGCCGCAAAAGCCTTCCCGCCTTTTTCTGTTGCTCCGTCCAAAGGCAGAGCGCCCCTTTCCCGAGGGACTGTATGCAGGCAGTCTCCGTGCCGCTCGCAAAAATTCACCGCTCCGGCCGTACGGGCACACAGAAAGCCTCTCCCGCTTCCGCCTTGCGCGCCTGCTTGAACGCCGCCCCCTGCTTTTTGGTCACCGTGCAGTTGCCAATGCCCTGCGCGCCGCACAGCGTCAGGCCAATATGCCCCGCCGCCTTTTGCGGATGCCGCAGTATGCGCGCCTCCGCCGGCCGCGCCTCGCTCCGGCAAACGGCCAAAAAGGTAAACTTCTCGTCCTCAAAGGGGGCCTCCCCACCTTTGCATAGCCGGTGTAGTCTGCTCCGCGTCACCCGCACCGTAAAGTGGCACCAGTCCTCCTCCGCCATGGGGCAGAGATTTCCGTGGGGGCAGGGCGCGGCTATCTGCGCCCCCAGCGCCAATAGCTGTTCCCGCGCCCGGCGCAGCCCGGCAAACCCGGCCGGCGTGCCCGGCTCGACCAACAGCAGCATGCCCCGGGCCGCATCCCATAAGGCTTCCACCGCGCGCTCCCGATCGGCCTGCGCCAGCTCGCCCAGCATGTAGGCCGCCAGCACCAGATCCGCCTGCCGGCCGTCCAACCCGTTGTTGACATCCCGCTGCAGCCAGCATGCCTGCGCCAGTTCTTCCTGCTCCGCCATCAGCGCCCGCCCCAGCGCCGTCATGGCCGGCTCCCGCTCCAGGCAGGTGTATTGCGCCCGCAGGGGCAGCAGCGCCTGCGCCGCCCAACTGCCCGCGCCGGTACCTGCGCCCACGTCCAGCACGCTGCGCACCTCGCCCCCATAGCAGGGCAGCGCCAGCTCCAGGCTGCGGCAGACCGCTCCATAGGTGGCCGGCATGCGCGCAATGGCATAGGCCAGCGCTTCCCGTTCTCCCTGCAGCAGCCGTTTGCCCTGCCCTGTGCTGTTGCGGTAGCGTTCCGAAAGGCCGCGCGCCGCCTGCGAAAGCTGTGCGACGGGGTATGCGGCCGCCCGCGCCTCGATCTGTTGTCTCAATTGCTCCGGCAAATCCATAACTTGCTCCTTTTCCTGTTGCGCCTGTTTTCTTTGCCTTTTATTATAGCATACCCGCGCCCTTCCCCCAACCGCCGTTTTCCGCTTTTTCGGCAAAACAAAAAGCAGGCCGCTTGCCTGCTTTCTATTCGCTCATTTGAGCATGGACGCATGGTTGAGGCTGAGCGTGCTGTATAAAAACAGCACATCCGCCCCCGGCTGCACTTCCAAAAACTGCCCCAGCGCCTCGGTGCTCAGGTAGCGCAGGTCGACGATGCTCACCCGCCCATATCCTTCCGCCAACAGCGGCGCCAGACTGCTGCCAAAGGAATCTCGCAGCAAAATCAGCTGGCCTTCGCCCGCCGGGTTGTATATCTCCACCAGCGCCTCCGCCCCCGAGAGGTACAGGTCGTAGGCATCCGGGCTTTGCTCCAGCGCCTGCAGGTCGTAAACGCCGCCCCGGCGATCCCCTTCCAGGTACCATACCTCCATCTGCTCCAGCGCCTCGCTCTGCAAATACAGCAGCGTATCCGGCTGCACCGGCAGCGCCGCCTGCGCATAGTAGGCGCCGTAAAAATCACCCGCCGAAAGCGTCTGGAACTGCTGCCAGCCGATGCGCCCTTCCGCCCCCATGGCCGCGGCAACGCGCTGTGCCACCGGCAGAATGCGCTCCTGCGCCCAGTGGGTATCGGTGGCGTAATAGCTCTCTGCCGAAAGCAGATCGTCCAGCGGGATCTCGCAAAAGGCCTCATTCAGCCCTTCCCGCAGCAGCTGCCGCAGGCGCCCGTAATCCAATGCCGGATAGCCGTTTTCCTCTGCCAGATAGTAATTTTTATCGGGCACGACGGCGTAATACAAATGGCAGCCTGCAAAATACCGTTCCGCCACTTCGCGGAACTTGTCCGAAGCCTTTGCGACCTCCCCTTCCCGCAGCGGATACTCCAGCTTGCCCAGCTGCCCCTGCGCCAGATAAAGGCCGTTGTTGTCCCGCCGCCCCAATGCACCGTACTGCGTCAGCGCCTTGGCCGTTCTCAGCTGCCCGCGCAGCGGAAACTGATCCTGTGCATACTGCTCAAACTGCCGGGAAAAACTGCCGTCTGCCAGCGCCGCCCAGCTCCATGCCGGCGCCTGTGCCAACTTGCGCCGCTCCTCCCGGGAAATCTCGCCGTCCGGCAGCAGCAAATGCCCCAGCAGCCCGCCCCACAGCACCGCCAGCAGCACTGCCGCCATCAACACCTGCCCGATTTTTTGCCATCTGTTCTCCTGCATATTGCCGCTCCTTTCCTC
>CAMEMG010000116.1:0-4323 GCA_945927325.1 uncultured Clostridia bacterium
AATACAAGCATAGAAGATGCTGTTCTTCTTGCTTGTATTAGCTTTGTTTACTGAATTGTATGTAAAAGCAAGCGAATTTATCCAAATCACTTCTTTTCAACAACAGCTTTGCCAGCATAGTATCCGCAATTCTTGCATACTCTATGCGCCAGCATCGATTCGTGGCACTGGGGGCATTCTACCAGATTCGGAGAAGAAAGTTTCCAGTGAGCTCTTCTGCTGCGTCCCTTTGCTTTTGATGTAACTCTAGATGGTACTGCCATGATAACACCTCCCTCGCTATTTTAAAACAAGTCTTTCAGCTGCTCAAACGGATTAAGACCATTTGAGGAAATATCGCAATCGCATGCCTCGAGATTTCTGTTTACTCCACATTTAGGACATAAGCCTTTACAATCAGGCGTACATAAATACTGCGATGGCAACGCAAGAGATATCTCATCCAATATGAACTTATCCAGAAGCACTTGCTTTCCTTGCAGTTCATATACTTCATTCTCAACATCCTGTTGTCGAGCAAATATACCTTCTACTTCCAACTGTAGTGGATACTCCATCGGCACAAGACATCTCGAACATTTTGCATCCAGCCTTGCGGCTATATTACCTTGTATGTGCACGCTGCCCTCTTCCGACCAATATTCTCCCCATACGTGAATTTCTCCTATAAAATCAACATTCAATGGAGTCTTCCACACCGTTGGAGCCTCTTGCAAATCAAATGCATATCGCTCTAAAGGATGATCCAGGGCAACAGTTGCGTCTATTTTCATACAGTTAACCTCTTTTCATAGCCAATATAGATTATATTGGCTATGAAAAGTATTGTCAACCCATTTCTTCAATTATAAAGCCAGTGCCTTCGTTTCTCTGGCGATCATCAATTCCTCATTGGTAGGAACAACGAGTATCTTCACTTTACTATCTGCACCGGTCAAATCAGCTGCTCCACGGGAGTTATTGGCCTCTTCATCCATTTGTACACCCAGGAATTCCAAGCCCTCCAGGCAAGCTTTACGCACAACATGATCGTTTTCCCCAATACCGCCGGCAAAAGCAATCACGTCCACACCACCCATCGCCGCAGCGAAAGCACCAATATATTTCTTAATGCGATATGTGAACATATCCAATGCCAATTGAGCTTTCTCATTGCCAGCATCTGCTGCCTCTTCCAAATCGCGGAAGTCGCTGCTCACACCGGAGACACCCAAAACACCGCTCTTTTTATTGAGGTAATTGACAGTTTCCTCTGCCGTCATATCGTATTTTTTCATCAGATAAGGGATAGCTGCCGGATCGATATCGCCAGAGCGGGTTCCCATCATCAGGCCTTCCAGAGGAGTCAGACCCATTGTCGTATCCACACATTTGCCGTCTTTAACTGCAGCAAGGCTGGAACCGTTGCCCAAATGGCAGGTTACAATGCGCAAGTCCTTTCTGCCCAACATTGTTTCGATCTGCATCGCAATGTAGCGATGAGATGTCCCATGAAATCCGTATTTACGGATCTTATGATCCTTATAAGCCTCATAGGGGATACCATAGAGGTATGCATATTCCGGCATTGTCTGATGGAATGCCGTATCGAAAACTGCCACATTGGGCTTTCCGGGCATCAGTTCCATGCAGGTCTCAATTCCCTTAATATTGGCAGGATTGTGCAGCGGGCCCAATTCAATGTATTCCCGAATTCCATCCAACACTTCTTCATTAACCAGAGAAGGCTGGGTGAATTTCTCTCCGCCGTGCAGCACTCTGTGCCCGACTGCCTGAATTTCATCCATTGATTTCACGGCACCGTAAGTTTCATCCGTCAATGCTTTGATCACTTCCAACATTGCTGCGCCATGATCAGGCATATCCTTTTTCAATACAAATTTCTCTTTACCCACCGTTGTGTGTGTCAGCGCAGAACCTTCAATACCGATACGTTCCACAAGACCTTTCGCCTGCACCGCTTCATTATCCATATCGATCAACTGATACTTGATCGAAGAGCTACCGGCGTTGATCACCAAAATATACGTCATGCCAATCTTCCTCCAATAAATCAGCTTTCCATGATTCCTCTGGAAAGCAAAATTTGTTATAATGAGATTACTAAATAAGTATACATGATTTCAGAGAATTTGAAAAGGAATTTTTATGAAAATCTCCGCCATAATCGCCGAATATAACCCATTTCACAACGGACATGCCTATCACATCAGTCAGACACGCAAAAACGCTCAGGACAAGATTATCGTAATCATGAGCGGTAACTTTGTACAGCGCGGAGAACCTGCACTGTTCGATAAATGGACGCGTACCAATATGGCATTGCGCGGCGGAGCCGATATGGTGCTGGAACTGCCTGTCCATTCCGCCCTTTCCTCTTCAAGAGATTTTGCCCGCGGAGCAATTGCTGTTCTAAACGGGCTGCAGTGTATCGATACTTTAAGTTTTGGTGCAGAAACGGCAGATCTTGCCTTGCTGAATGAAATTGCCTCGGTCTTGGAATCTCAGCCGGCTGACTATCGAAAAGTTCTGACTCAAACCCTGCAATCCGGTTGCAGCTATCCCAAAGCACAGCATACCGCAATTGCACATGTTATGGGCCCTTTTTACGGCGATATTTTATCTCTACCCAATAATATTCTGGCCATCGAGTATTTGCGTGCCCTGCGTTTCTGGAACAGCCAAATTCAACCTTACGCCGTTCCCCGCCATTCCGACTATCATGCCACAGAACTTCAGCCGCAATTTGCCTCTGCCACTGCAATGCGAACCAGTATTATCGGCGGCACCGGACAATGGCAACAATATGTTAAACCTCAGGATTTGGCCCTCTATCAATATCCGGTACGGGAAGACGCGCTTTTTCAAGCCCTTTTATATTGTCTTCGCAGTACTACTCCTCAGGCGCTTTCCAAAATTCGTGATGTGACAGAAGGGTTGGAAAACCGTCTTTTCCATGCCGCGCATCAGGCTCGCAGTTATGCTGAATTACTGCAACTGTGCAAATCCAAGCGTTTCACTATGGCGCGTCTCAAACGTATTCTTTTAAATACATTATTGGGAATTACAACATCCTTATCCAATGAGATTCAAAACGCTCCCCTCTACGCCCGCGTTTTAGGTGTCAGAAAAGAAAGCCTTTCTTTACTTTCACTCTGTGCCAAACATACTCAAATCGCTTTTTACACACAACTTCCACGGCAAACGACGCATCCTTCTCTCCTGTTGGATATTCGCGCCACGAATCTCTATGCACTCGCTTCTCAACCTATGGCTCCCAGTGGGCAAGATTATACACAACCATTGATTGTGCTTTAATTTTCCAGCAACGCACGGATTGCTTCTATCTTTTCATCTGTAGCGGCACGCCCCTGTTCAATACAGAATTCACACTCTTTTGCCGAAAAAGGATTAATTTTGAACACATCCGGCGTAATCAACAGATCTGCTTCTTTTTCTTGTTGCGAAGAAACATACCACGTTGCAATACTCAATGCCGACTGCAATGCTCCTATGGAGTTTTTGGGGACCGGCAAATCCTGCCCCCGCCAAGATACGTCTACCGCCACAATTACTTCTGCACCTAATTCTTTTGCGGAAGAGATCGGCATACGTGCCAATGTACCTCCGTCGATATAATAGTTACCGTTTATCTCATAGGGAGCAAAAATTCCGGGCATGGAAATACTGGCGCGTATCGCTTCATACAGTCCTCCTTTTTTAAAAATTTCTACTTGTCCGTTTACCACATTGATTGCCGCACAAGCAAAAGGAATCTGTAACTGTTCAATACTTTTATTGCCTGTCAATATTTTCATCAACTCTTCTACTTTTTTTCCGCGCACGATACCGCCATCTTTTAATGAAAAATCCAAAAATTTAGAAACGGCTACATGCTTTGAAAAACGCGCCATATAATCGATATCTGCCCCGGTCGCATAAATTCCTCCAAGCAACGCCCCCATGCTGGTTCCCGTAATGACATCCACGGGAATTTTATGTGCCTGTAGAGATTGCAGCACTCCTATATGTGCAAATCCTCTTGAAGCACCTGCACTCAACACTAATCCCAATTTTTTCCTTTTCCCGTTCATATTCTTCTTTTTCCTCCCATACCAATAAAGCAGAATAGATTTTCTCCAAGGGGGCCATCATTGAAACGCTATTATCCACTATGTCTGATCGGCTCCTTTTGTATTCTGACTCTCTGTTTTCCTCAAATCGCAATGGAGAGTGCCCGCGAAGCCATGTCTCTTTGGGCTGTTTCGGTTGTACCTGCTTTATTTTCTTTCTCTACAGCCATAAGCCTGCTGATCTCCTTGC
>CAMEMG010000117.1:0-4227 GCA_945927325.1 uncultured Clostridia bacterium
TTCTCAAAGAAGCAGGAGTGGTTGATGCCGGCGGCGCTGGTTTAATTACTATCTACAAGGGCTTTCAGATGGCACTTAATGGTGAAGAGGTAATTGATACACTGGATTTATCAAAACCAGTGACTATTACAGAAGGACCTGCTTCCTCTCGTACAGATATCAGTACTGCAGATATTCAATTTATGTATTGTACTGAATTCTTTATAACAAACCTAAAAAAGGCCGCAGATGATACGGTCATCGACGCACTGCGCAATCGTCTGATGGAAATAGGCGATAGCATTGTAGTAGTAGGTGACCCTGCACTGATTAAAGTACATGTACATACTAATACACCTGATCAGGCTTTAAATTATGCGTTAGGCTTAGGTGAACTTTCGCGCATTAAAATCGAAAATATGAAAGAACAGCATAATTCGATTACTGGTTTGGGAGATCAGCCAGCTGAAGTAAACAAACCACAAAAACCACTTGCGATTGTTTCAGTATGTGCAGGCGAAGGATTGGGCGCAATTTTAAAAGACTATAATGTTGATGAACTTGTCTCTGGTGGCCAATCCATGAACCCCAGCGCAGAAGATATTCGCAAAGCAGTAGATGCAGCACCTTCTGATCATGTAATTGTTTTGCCCAACAACAAAAACATTATTTTAGCGGCTGAACAAGCAAATGATTTAACAGAAAAGAGCATTTATGTTATTCCTTCTAAATCTTTCCCGCAAGGACTTTCGGCAGTGTTGGCATTTGTAGAGGGGGCTTCTGTTGAGGAAAATGTTGAAAATATGACAGAGGCATTAGCCAGCGTAAAATCAGCTCAGATCACAACTGCAGTAAGGAACAGTAAAGTTGTTGGTCAGGATTTTGAAGTTCGGGAAGGTGAATATATCGGCCTGTTAGAAAACGATATCGTTTCCCATGGAGAAACTCCAGAAATAGCAATGCAATCGCTGTTATCGCAAATGGTTACTGAAGAAGATTCTATCATCTCTTTGTATTATGGCGAAAATATCAGCGAATCTGCAGCATCGGCCATTGCCGCAAAATTGGAGGAAATTTATACCGATTTGGATGTAGAAACTTATGCAGGTGGTCAACCGGTATATGATTATATCATTTCAGTAGAATAAAACGATATTATGTTATGAGAAGAGCAGGCTGTTAGCCTGCTCTTCTTTTTAAGAATACATTATAGACAGATTAGAGGAATGCTATGAATTTTCAAGAAAAGGTAACTGCCATACGCGGCGTAGGCCCCAAAACAGCAAATTTGCTGAACAAGCTGGGAATACAGACAGTCGGACAACTACTTTGTCACAAACCTGCTTATTATAAAGATCTTTCCTCTATTACGCCTGTTTATTTGCTGCAGGAAGAAGAATTTGCAGTCGTAAAAGCTACCATTATGCAAACACCAAAATGGATACGCAAAGATCGCAAATTTTCCCTTTTTTCTTTCTCCATAGGAGATGGGAGCGGCTATATAAATATCAATATTTTTAACTTACCATTTCTTTTTGAAAAATATCATGTCGGTGACTCTTATATTTTTATGGGAAAACCCAAATCATTTCGAGGAAAACTACAATTGGATAACCCAGAAATTCTATCAGCCGATGCCCCTTTAGGAATGCTTGCCTATTATCCATTAACAGCGGGACTCTCGCAGAATGCATTGCGGCAAATGATAGGCAATGTATTGGAAGAAATTGAATTTTCCCATGAATGCACATCTGCTTTTTTAGAAGAATATCAGCTATATACTCTACAAAAATCTTTTATCGAATTACACCAGCCACAAAACGCAGAAACTTTAGCTACCGCTAAAAATAGTTTGGCTTTTCGGGAGATACTTCTTTTTTTATATCGAATGAATATACAATCGGTGGAAATGCAGTCTGCAGAAGCATTTCCTTTCAATAGGGGAGATCTACAGGAGTATTTACAACATCTGCCTTTTTCCTGCACCACTGCACAGATACGAGCAATGCAGGAAATTTCTGCTGATCTTGCTCGCCCTATTGCGACAAATCGTCTGATTCAAGGAGATGTAGGTTCCGGCAAAACTGCAGTAGCTCTTTTTGCCGTATATATTGCACAAAAATATGGCTATCAAAGCCTGATTCTTGCACCAACAGCTTTGCTGGCAGAACAACATTTTCATTCCGCTACAAAGATTTTTGAAAAGAAAGCTGCTCTACTGACAGGCGCTACCACAGAAAAACAACGCAGGAATCTACAACAGCAATTGAAAAACGGGGAAATTTCCATATTAATCAGCACACATGCCGCTCTATATGAACAACTTGATTTTCCGAAATTGAAATTGTTAATCATCGATGAGCAGCATCGTTTCGGCGTTATCCAACGTTCTCGTATGGTTGAACGCTATCCAGGGTTACATAAAATCACAATGTCTGCCACTCCAATACCACGTTCTTTGGCGATGATTTTGCATGGAAGTGCAGATATCTCTATTTTGGATGAACTCCCTCCAGGCAGAGTCCCTGTTCAGACCTTCCTGGTAGATAAAAATAAACGGCGCAATTTATACGATTGGTTATCGCAAAAAATATCTGAAGGAGAGAAAGCTTATATAATTTGCCCCCTTTGGGAACCATCCGAGGGAATTTCTGCCGTTTCCGTACAGGAAATTTACCAAGCTATTCAAAAAAAATACCCTCAAATACGAGTTGCGTTTCTTCACGGTCAAATGAAAAATGAAGAAAAAACTTTGGTCATGAGCCAGTTCCGCAATGGGGAAATCCAGGTGATTGTTGCAACAACAGTTGTAGAAGTAGGCGTAGATGTCTCTGATGCGACCATTATTATCATCGAAAATGCTAATCGTTTTGGTCTTGCACAATTGCATCAGTTGCGCGGTAGAGTCGGGCGGGGAGATAAACCTTCCTATTGCTATTTAGTTTCAGATGGATCTGGTATAGAACGACTAAAAGTTTTAAAAGAATGTAACAATGGATTCGAAATCGCTCGTAAAGATTTGGCTTATCGCGGAGCAGGGAATTTCTTTGGTACAGAACAACATGGTACAACATCCTTTTCCTTTGCAGATTTAATACAAGACGCTGAGCTTTTTCAGAAAACCAAAGAAATCTTCTCTTTATTGCCCGCGAAATATCCTGAGGTTGATCATATTTTTCTTGAATATGTAAGAAAGGAAGCAGAGGAATTCTCTAATACTTATTCCGCAATTTAGAATTATTTTCTTCTGTTGTTTTCAAACAATAATTTGAATATTCTGTTAAAATACTCACAGGGCACCTGCTCAAATATTTCGGAAGAACTTTGAGAATGCTGCGTCAAAAAACTCTTCACCTGTTAATTGGCGAAGAGTTTTTTTGGCGCATTATTTTTTCATATAGTTTTTTAGAAAGGCTTATCAGAAACAGCGTTGACCTTTTTTCTTTTTGCACTCCTCGGAATTCTTTCCGGCTTCACAATAATAGCAAATTTCATTTCCTAAAGGTGCTCCCGAAAAATAAGCATCCAAATTTCCCAAAGTTACACGTACAATGTTCCCTAAAGCCTCTTCAGTTAAAAAGGCCTGATGTGAAGTAATTAATACATTTGGATGCGAAACTAACAAAGCCAATGTATCATCATGAATGATAGAACCGGAAAAATCCTCAAAAAACAGATCCGCTTCTTCTTCATATACGTCTAAACCCGCTCCACGTACGATTTCCTTGTTCAACGCCTCCAATAATGCACTACTGTCAATCAAAGAACCCCGAGAAGTATTTAAGATAAAAACACCTTTTTTCATCTGAGAAAAAGCCGTCCGATTTAAGATATGATGAGATTCTTCTGTCAAGGGACAATGCAACGAGATCACATCACTTTCACGCAATAGAGTAGGCAAGTCAACATAGTTAATTTCTTCTTCATTTTCTTGAATGGCATCTATAACATCTTTTTCCAAGTTAATACCTCCCCTGCTCTTTAAATCGTTTCTTCGTTCTAAGAATTTCAAGTGCTTCTTCAGAGGCCATAGTGTTCGCCTCTACTATTTTCTACACTTTAAATATGTCAGACAGAAAAGGCAAAGTTAATTTTAAAACAATTTAAGGCGAAAGACTCCCGACTAATTAAAGCCGAGAGCCTAAATTATATATTATATTTTAATCCTTTGTAGCAAGAAGTTCCGCTTTAAGAGTTGTCAAACCGCGAACTTCAGTAATTTGAGTTCCTGAGAAACATCCGTCATAT
>CAMEMG010000118.1:0-4124 GCA_945927325.1 uncultured Clostridia bacterium
GGCATAACTTTCATTATTGAATTTTCCGCCGGCATGTAACTTGTTAAAAACCAGATCCACCCCTGAAACGTGCAGTTCTGGATTGACTCCAACAGGAATTCCTCTACCGTCATCTTCTACAGAAATACTGCCATCGGCATATAAACAGACATCTATATGAGTGGCATAGCCATTGGCAGCTTCGTCAATCGCGTTATCCACTATTTCCCAGAGCATCTGATGCAAACCGCGGGAACCGGTAGAACCAATATACATACCCGGCCGCTTGCGAACGGCATCCAACCCCTCTAATACCTGAATATCTGAAACTGTATAGGAATGTGACATAAAGACCTCCAGAAAATATTTATGGAAAACGTTATTTTGCTATTGTACTATATTTTGCAAAGAACGTCCAATCATACCATTCATTTTTTAATTTTAAGATACTTTTCCTTCCGGATAAACTATTATATAATGAAAACAAATGCAAAAGGGAAAAAATTATGGCAAACAGAGCAAGGGAAAGAAATATACAAGATCGGACAGAACGAAAGCGCAGGGAAGCGAGCACTGCTTCCGCAGGCAGGGAACGGGATATGCGCATCCAGGTTGGGCAGAACTCCAGGCGTCGGAAGCGTGAACCGGAAAAATTGGAGTTGCCTAACTTTTCAAGCAAACAGAAAAAGGAAACTTCCTTTGCGGAAAAACAGCAGAGCAGGCGGGAGGCACCGACACAGCAAACGGGAACAGAAGAAAAGAGAAAGAAAAGGCTGTTGTTTTTGCGCTTATTGCTGGTTCTGATTATTGTTGCGGTGATTGGCCTGTTGGCTTATCTGTTGATTCGGGTGGAAACTATTTCTGTTAGCGGTGTTCAATGGGGAGATCCTGATTCGGTGATTGCGCTTTCTGAAATCCAACAGGGAGATAGTATTTTGTTGTTGGATAAAAAGCAGATCAAAAAAAGGATAGAGTCGGATCCGCATTTTATCTTTGAAAAGATACAATATCATTTTCCCACAGGTATTACCATTGTGGTAAAGGAACGGCAGGAAGCTGCCTGCTTTGCTTTTGCCAACACGTATGTGATTATAGATCCGGATGGTTTGATTTTGGGACATGTGGAAAAGTCTGCAGGTACTTCGTTACCGGAAGTGACCGGCCTGGAAGTGACGGAATTTGTCCTGGGAGCAGAGATACGGACAACTGATACTTATAAACAGGATGTATTGAGAGATGTACTCAATGCTTTATGTGCACAGAATTTACAGACTGTAATACAGGATATTGATATGTCTAACGTCAATCAGATCTGGATGCAGCTGCGGGATGAGACGAAGGTCTGCCTGGGGCAGGGGAGTCAGTTGCAAGAAAAGTTTCAATGGTTGGAGCAGATTTTGATGACCATAAAAGAGAATGGGTATACAGGAGGAACGATTGATCTAACTTCTGTGCTGGCACCGGTATATGTGCCGGAACAAACAATAGATAATTCTGCAGAAGAATAGATGGCAAACAGAATATGGAAAATCACAAAAAGAGCGGCTTTGAGCCGCTTTTTTTGTGGAAAAAGGCATAAGCGCAGCGGGAAAAAAGTAAATATAGTAATGCACAGCGGAGGAAATATGAACCGGGAACAAAAACGAAAAATCAGCGCCGGATTGATGGTTGTTTTGTTACTTTTTGTGACCATAGTATATCTGCGAAAAGCAGAAGAATCCATGGCAACCTCGGTCATCGCACAAATGCCGCAGGCGTTAACCAGTCTGAAGAATGGGGAAGAAAAGGTAATCTATCTGACTTTTGATACTGCTGCGGGAGAGTGTTATGTAGAAGAAATTCTGCATGTGCTTCGCAAGCAAAAAGTTTCGGCTTCTTTTGCAGTATTGGGAGACTGGATTGAGTGGTATCCGGAAGAAGCAAGGTTGCTGCGGGAAAGTGGGCAGGGAATCTTCTGTCATTCCATGCACCATGTACGGTATACCGATTTGACTATTGAAGAGGCACTGGCAGATGCAGCGGAAGCAAAAACTGCTATTGAAGGATTTTTTGGAACAAATTGTCACTATATTCGCCCTCCCTATGGTGCTTATCATGTGCAGCTATTAAATGCAATGGAGCAGTTGGAATTGCAGACATTGCTCTGGAGTGTAGATGCTCAGGACTGGAAGCAGGGAACCAGCAGTGAAGAGATTACAGAGCGGGTGGTTTCGGCAGTGAAACCGGGTGATATTATTCTTTTTCAGACAAATTGTGCGGAAACGGCATTGGCGTTGGAACAGATGATCCCTATTCTCAGACAAATGGGGTATCAATTTGCAAAACTATCATGATAAAGGGCGTGACGGAGGCTTTATGACGCGATATGATACCAATCAACTGCGGATATCCGGATGTATCCGTGAAGAACCAATAGTCAGCCATATTGCTTATGGTGAAGCATTTATGGCATTTTCCATTATCTGCAGGAGGCTAAGCGGTACTTGTGATGAATTGCCGGTATTGGCTCCGCAGGCTTTGGTCAAGGCGATACAAAAGGGGATTTGCTGCGAGATACAGGGGCAAATTCGCTCTTATAATGAATATTCCGCAGAGGGAACCCATCTGCGCCTTAAAATTTTTGCGAAACAGATTTCAAGGAAACAGACGGCGGAAGTGAATCAGGTGATATTGGAAGGGCATATCTGTAAAACACCGGTTTATCGAGTAACGCCGTTTGGGCGAGAAATCTCCGATCTGTTGCTGGCGGTCAATCGAACGCATGGAAAATCAGATTATATTCCTGTCATTGTGTGGGGGCAAAATGCACGATTTGCAGGGAAACTGCAGGTAGGGCAAAAAGTACGCGTAGAGGGTCGCTTTCAAAGCAGATTATACGAAAAAGCTCTGGAGGATGGAAAAGTGGAGCAGCGGACTGCTTATGAGGTTTCAGCGGGGGCTATCTATTTGATTCTTTAACAGGATTCCCGTTTACAACCAGCGTTTTACTATGGTAAAATAAATGCATCGAAAAGATGAGGAGATCGTATGATGCAGAAGAGTAATCGGGAATATATGGAACTTTACCACGCAATTCTTTCCCTGCAGACGGAAGAGGAATGCAGTGCTTTTTTGGATGATCTTTTTACTATTGCAGAATTGAAAGCTGCTGCGCAGCGGATCAAAGTTGCAAGGCTCCTCTATACAGGCAGCACCTGTAATGCTGCGGCGAAAGAAACAGGTGCTTCTACCGCAACAGTAAGTCGTGTCAACAAATGCTTGAACTATGGACCGGGTGGTTATCGGATTGTGCTGGATCGGATGTTGGAAGTGCCGCAGCAAAATGAAGCAGAAACAGAGGAGTAAATATGAATTTACAACATCTAAGCGATGTGCAGAGGAGGGCCGTCACCTTGGTAGACGGCCCTGTCCTTGTCCTTGCAGGAGCAGGCTCGGGCAAGACAAGTGTACTGACGAATCGTGTAGCTTACTTGATTAATGAAAAAAATGTTTCACCGTATCATATTTTAGCCATAACTTTCACAAACAAGGCTGCCAATGAAATGAAAGAGCGGATTGCTGCTTTGGTAGATTATGATGTAAGCCGTATGGCGATCGCTACTTTTCATTCCATCTGTGCCAGATTTTTGCGCCATGATGCGGAATTGATTGGCTATATGAATAATTTTACCATATATGATACAGATGACAGCACTGCATTAATCAAGAAGGTTATGCAGAATTATGATCATGGCCTGGGGCAGCTGACTCCCAAATATGTCCGGCATGTGATCAGTATGGTAAAAAACAGCAGCGGATATGGAGAACCGGAAGAAGTTTTAAAAGACATTTCAGAAGATTTTTCGGAACCTTTGATTCAGATCTATCGAGCATATAACGAAGCTCTGCACAGGGAAAATGCGATGGATTTTGATGACCTGTTGCTCAATATGCTGCGGGTTCTGCAAGAAAATCAAGAAGCGCGTGAATATTACACCGAGCGGTTTCAATATGTCTTGGTGGATGAATATCAGGATACCAACAGTGTGCAGTATGAACTGGTCAAGCTGTTTTCTGAAAAACATAAAAATCTGTTTGTGGTTGGCGATGATGATCAGAGCATCTATGCCTGGCGTGGTGCAGACGTGCGCAATATTTTGAATTTT
>CAMEMG010000119.1:0-4103 GCA_945927325.1 uncultured Clostridia bacterium
TCCGGTGTACGCTTGAAGCTCAAATTCAATGAATCGTAAGGCGGCTTGCTGATTCCGCCGATACGTGAAGTAAAACCGTGGCGAATAAATCCCAGCGCATCCAGAGCCGGTGCCGAGAAGTAAACCACCCCGTTTTGTTCTCTTTGACGAAACCCATATTGCAGATTGTCCAAAAACTGTTGATACGTCATTTTTCCGAAACCAATTTGGCGATTTCCGCCATAAATGTACTGACATCCTTAAATTCCCGATAAACCGATGCAAACCGCACATAGGCTACTTCATCCACTTCTTTCAGTGCATCCATCACCATATCGCCGATTACACGGGCAGAAACTTCCTGTTCTCCGCATTCCTGTACCTTGCGCTCCACCTCAAGCGCCATGCTTTCAATGGTCTCCGCAGAAACATTGCGTTTTTCGCAGGCTTTGCGAATGCCTCGTTGAATTTTTTCCACATCGAACTCCTCCCGGCTGCCATCTTTTTTAATGACCATTACCGGCATTTGTTCCGCTTTCTCATATGTTGTAAAACGTCTCCCACAGCTCAGGCACTCTCTGCGCCGCCGTATGGCAGCGCTGTCATTGAGCGGGCGGGAATCCACTACTTTACTCTCCGGATGTCCGCAATAAATGCATTTCATTCTTTTTTCCTCTGTTTGCTCTCTGTGTGCCGATTTCGATTCAGGCACGGCACAAATCCAGGTCTGTTTCAACCAGGATTACGTCATCACCGATTTTACAGATATTCCGCCAGGGAATAATCAATTCTTTGGGCTTAATCAGCCCCAAAAAGCCGCAGCTTTCTACCAATACTATAGCCTGTATCTGCCCGCTGCCTTCTTCAATCAACAAATCAGAAATAAACCCCAGCGATCTTCCATCTGCGATATTGACGACCTCTTTCTGTTTCAATTTACAATATCGCGTCACTTCCGGCCTCCGCATAAACAATCATTACCATAATATATACTATGCAACAGCCGGATAAAATTACCAGACTTCCGTTATTCTACCTTTGCCACCTTGAGCATATTGGTCAAGCCCGGAATTCCGAGCGGCACACCAGCGGTAATGACAATCTGATCGCCCACATGCACCAACCCGCTCTTTTTGGCCTGTTCAATTGCCATGGCAAACATTTCATCTGCCGTATCACACTCCGGCAGCCCCATCGGCTCCACACCCCAACACAGATTCAAGCGCCGCAGCACGTCGCCATCGGTTGCGCAGCCAATGATCGGCACTTCCGGGCGGAATTTGGAAGCCAATTCTGCCGTCTGCCCGGATTTTGTCATGGCAAGAATCGCTGCCGCATGCAGGTCGTAGGCAATCGTACAGGCCGCATGAGTGATGGCATCGGTAACGCTATGTGTCTTTTTGGTCGTTTCAAAAAAGCGCTTCTGATAATCAATATCCGCTTCTGCCCGGGCAGCAATGCGCGCCATAATTTTTACCGCTTCTACAGGATATTTGCCCGAAGCCGTCTCCCCCGAAAGCATGACTGCGCTTGTCCCATCATAGATGGCATTCGCCACGTCCGTGCTTTCTGCCCGGGTCGGGCGGGGATTATTGACCATGCTTTCCAGCATCTGCGTCGCCGTAATGACGATCTTCCCTGCCTGATTCGCCATAGATATCAGGCGCTTCTGCATGATCGGCACTTCACAAAGCGGTATTTCCACGCCCATGTCGCCGCGCGCCACCATGACCCCATCGCTTTCTTCGATGATCTCCTCTGCGTTGGCAAGCCCGCGTTCGCTTTCTATTTTCGCAATAATATAAATATGCTCACCGCCATGCGCCCGCAGGAATTCACGCATTTCCCGCACATTCTCTGCGCTTTCCGTAAAAGAAGCGGCTATCATATCAATGCCGTGTTCCAAACCAAAAAGAATATCCTCTTGGTCTGCCTCACTTAAATATTTCAATCCAAGGTGTACGCCCGGTGTATTAACTCCCTTGCGATCGGAAATAATGCCGCCATTGACAACCCGAGTGCAGATTTCCTCACCCTTGATTTTTTCCACTTTCAGTTCGATATTTCCATCATCCAGCAGAATCATATCGCCGGGCTTAATATCCTGATACAGATATGGATAGGAAATCTTGGCTCGTTTCGCATCTCCCAAAATGTCTTCTGCCGTCAAGATAAAGGAATTCCCTTTGACCAATTCGGCTTTGCCACCCTCGAACAGCCCCAGGCGCACTTCCGGTCCTTTGGTATCCAACAGGATTGCCACATGCCGCCCCAACGTCTCACGCGCTTTTTTTAATGCCTTGAACTTAGCCAGTTGTTCTTCGTGGGTTCCGTGCGAAAAATTCATTCGCGCCACATCCATACCGGCCTGTATCAGCTGCATCATTTTTTCCTGCGTGTCGCTTGCCGGCCCCAGGGTTGCCACAATTTTTGTTTTTCTCATTGCCATTGTATTTACCTCTATCGCGTTTCAATCCTCATACATTATCAATCTCAGACACTATAAATCCATTTTATAGTATATACTTCATTTTTACTTTTCTCAATATTTTTATGCACAATTCGCAGATTCCTCACGGCTCTGTTCTACATTTTTCCAACTTGCCATAAGTTATACTGAACGCACCGACCAAGGAGTTTTTTACCAATGAAACAGATTTATCTCGAACTCGTCTTTTTGGATAACCTTTTATTAGATTTTATTTTACTCTTTTTTTGCTGCCGCATTTCGGAAAAAAGAGTAAATTTTTTGCGTCTGCTGGCCGGCGCCTCCATCGGCGGCCTATACAGTGCCTTGGCATTACCCTTGCCCTGGCTCACCTCTCCCTGGATCAAAATTCCTGTAGCAAGCCTGCTGTGCCTGCCCTTGGGCATACGTCCATTCCGCCTGTATTTGCGCCGCCTGCTGTTGTTTTTTCTCGTTTCTTTTTTGTTGGGGGGAATTCTTTTTGCATTTCTGTGCACACAAAATGGTTATCTCATCGGCTCCGCGCAATTTCCATTGCTGCGTTACTTGCTGCTGGGCATATGTCTGCTATGTGTACTGGCAGAATTTCTGGCCAGACAAACTTATCCGCAACCCAATCGCCGCTATCAGCTCTCCTTTCGCCTCTATGGCCATACCATTTGGCTGCAGGCCTTAGTCGATACCGGCAATTGTCTGCAGGACGCAGGTGGCGGCGGTGTCATCGTCATGGAGCGCAATGCGCTCAGCAAACAGCTTTCGGCCGAGGAACTGCAAAAATTGTATAACCCCGGAGAAGCGAAATTGCCCATACGCACTTTTGCCTGCAGCACTGCCACAGGCTCCGCTTCTTTATATGCTTTCGCACCCGAAGCACTGACTCTGCATTTCCACGGGCGCAGTTACAGCATCAAAGCCTATATTGCACTTGGCGAGCTGTCACTGCCCGCTCCATACAATGCCCTACTCTCTCCGCGGCTGCGCCTGCATCCGCTTCATTTTTCCGGTCATTTGCCCGGTTGAATTTCAGTCTGTTATGCAAAGGAGTTTCATCATGTATCGTCTGCACAATCTATTATGGGAAAAACTGTTCAAGTGTTTGATTCTTCGCCGCCGCCTGCACTATATGGGAAGCAGTGAAGCTCTCCCACCGCCGCTCAGTAAAAAAGAGGAGGCATACCTCATCAGCCGCCTTTCGGAAGGCGGCGCGGATATCCGGCAATCCCTCATCGAGCGGAATATCCGCCTGGTCGTCTATATCGCCCGCAAATTCGATAATACCGGTATTAATCTGGAGGATCTCGTCTCCATCGGCAGCATCGGCCTTATTAAAGCCGTCAATACCTTTAACGCCGAAAAAAACATCAAACTGGCCACTTATGCCAGCCGCTGTATCGAAAACGAAATCCTCATGTTTCTGCGGCGAAGTTCCCGTGTGAAAAACGAGGTTTCTCTGGATGAGCCACTCAATACGGATTGGGATGGCAACGAACTTCTTCTTTCGGATATTCTGGGGACTGAACCGGATGCCGTCTATCAGGAAATCGAGGGCGGTATCGAGCGCCGCCTGATCGACGATGCCATCGCTCTGCTGCCTGCGCGTGAAAAGCAGATTATCAGTATGCGTTTCGGGCTTTCCGGCTATCAGGAACACACGCAG
>CAMEMG010000120.1:0-4083 GCA_945927325.1 uncultured Clostridia bacterium
TGCTTTGGGGCCAATGCCCGAAATGCCAATCAATCGCTCAAACATCTGTTTCCCGGACTCACTTTCAAATCCATAAAGAGAAAGTTCATCCTCCCGCACAATCAGATGGGTATACAGTTTTACCTGTCCACCCACTGTTGCTGTATCCAGAAAGCGCCGCGGCGCAAAAATTCTGTAACCAATGCCGCCGCATTCCACTACGGCATAATTTTCCGCTGTTGCGGCCAATGTTCCTTTGAAAAATGCATACATAGGCTCTGATTCTCCTAATATTTTCTGGCGTTCCGATAGTTGGCAGTTTGTGCATGGCAGATCGCCACTGCTACTGCATCGGCAGCATCATCCGGCTTGGGAATAGCCTGCAGATTGAGAATGGTTTTCACCATCATCTGCACCTGCCGCTTTTCCGCACGGCCATATCCGGTGACCGCCTGCTTCACCTGCAATGGCGTATATTCGAAAATGTGTTTATTCTGTCTATAAGCTGCCATCACGCACACACCACGGGCCTGTGCCACGTCAATGGCCGTCTTTGCATTATTATAGAAAAACAGTTCTTCAAATGCCACTTCATCCGGGGAAAAACGCTCCATCAGCTTCGTCATACTCTCAAACAAAATATCCAACCGCTCCGGCACCCACATTTTAGCAGGTGTATAAATAGCGCCGTAATCAATCAGTTTCATATGAAAACCGTCATATTCAATCACACCATATCCCACTATGGCAATTCCGGGGTCTATTCCTAAAATGATCAATGCGTTTCTTTCCTGTCATATAAATATGATTTATTATAACATAACTCTATAGAAAATGCATTCTCAGACTTCATTTCCTTTTTTCGCTTCAAAGTTTTGCAGACACCTTACCTTTTTTCAGCAATCCCTCTTTTTATCTCAATTTTCAAGGAAACCCACTTCTATTTGCCATCAAAAATTCACAATTTTGCTGGAATTGCTGTTTTCGCCATTGCAAAAGAAGTGTATTATAAAGATAATAAATAAAATTTGCGAGGTAAGAAAATGACTGAGTTTATCCAGGCAATCGCCAACTTTACCGCAGGCACCAGCCTTGCCGTTTATGTTTTTATTTTCGTAGGCAAAATCATTGAGGTCTCATTGGGGACTCTCTCTACCGTGCTGATCAACAAGGGAATCCGCCTGCCCGGTATTCTGGTAGGTATCATTGAATACGTTTTATGGCTGCTTATCACCACCTCAGTTATGATCGGCTATAAAGATGACCCGGTTAAAATTGTTTTTCTCGTCTCCGCTTCGGCCATCGGAAAATATCTGGGAATGCTTCTGGATGAGCGCTTGGCTTTCGGTTTGTGCTCCATTTCTGTATTCCTCCCTTCCGGAGAAGAATCGATGGCTTTGGCCAATTTCCTGCGTGACCAGGGTTTTGGCCTGACCATTCTTGATGGCCATGGCATCGACGACAGCAAAAAATATGTGCTTATGCTGACACTCAAGCGCAATCGCTCCAAAGAAGCAATTCACCTGATTAACGGCTTTACTGAAAACGCGGTAATCACTGTTTCACAAGTTACCTCTTTTATCGGTGGCTATCTCAACAAAAGTTCTTCCAAAAATCCCTCTCTTTGGGAAAACCGCAACAAATAAAGGCGATTTATATCGCCTTTTTTTATTTTTTCTTCTAAATTCTGTTGACTGTATCGCGCCAATATGGTCTAATTAATTAATACACATTTATACGGGCGAAAGCTCAATTACCAATTGATATCATTTTTATAAAGGAGTGTTTCTTTCATGGCTTTCTATTATGACGAACCTTCTCATACTTTTGGAGAATATCTGTTGATCCCCGGTTATTCTTCCGAACACTGCATCCCTTCCAATGTCAGCTTAAAGACACCATTGGTCAAGTTCAGAAAGGGAGAAGAAGAACCTGCGCTTTCCCTCAACATTCCTCTGACTTCTGCCGTCATGCAGGCCGTATCCGATGATAAAATGGCCATTGCATTGGCCAAAGAGGGTGGTCTTTCCTTCATTTATGTTTCTCAGCCCATTGAAGAACAGGCCAAAATGGTTGCTCGCGCTAAAAGCTATAAGGCTGGTTTTGTAGTCAGCGATTCCAACTTGTGCCCGACCGATACCTTGGCCGATGTTCTCGCGCTCAAAGAAAAGTTTGGGCATTCCACTATGGCAGTTACCGCCGATGGCTCGCCAACAGGAAAGCTGCTGGGGCTGGTCACCAGCAGAGATTACCGTGTTTCTCGCATGGATCTCAGCGCAAAAGTTGTCGATTTTATGACTCCTTTTGATAAACTCATTTGTGCTCACGAAAGCACTTCCCTCAAGGAAGCCAATGATATCATTTGGGATCATAAATTGAATGCGCTCCCCCTGATTGACGACAATCAAAACCTCAAATATTTCGTATTCCGCAAGGATTATGACAGCCATAAAGCGAATGCGTTGGAATTGTTGGACAACTCCAAACGTTACATGGTAGGTGCGGGTGTCAACACCAGAGACTATGAGCAGCGTATTCCTGCATTGATCGAGGCAGGCGCTGATATTCTTTGCATCGACTCTTCCGAAGGCTATTCCGAATGGCAGCGCCGTGTATTGCAGTTTGTCCGTAAAAATTATGGTGATTCCGTCAAAATCGGTGCCGGCAATGTTGTGGATGGAGACGGCTTCCGCTTCCTGGCTGAAGCAGGTGCGGACTTTGTCAAAATCGGTATTGGCGGTGGTTCCATTTGTATTACCCGCGAGCAGAAAGGCATCGGCCGTGGTCAGGCAACTGCTGTGATCGAAGTTGCCAAGGCCCGGGATGAATATTATAAAGAAACCGGTATTTACATTCCCCTTTGCTCGGACGGCGGTATCGTGCACGATTATCATATGACCCTGGCTTTGGCGATGGGTGCAGACTTCCTCATGCTGGGCAGATATTTCTCCCGTTTCGACGAAAGCCCCACCAACCGCGTTGTTATCAATGGCCAATACATGAAAGAATATTGGGGTGAAGGCTCCAATCGTGCCCGCAACTTCCAGCGCTATGATAACGGCGAAAATCAAAGCATGACCTTTGAGGAAGGTGTGGATTCTTATGTTCCCTATGCAGGCAGCCTGAAAGCAAATGTCGGCCTTTCTATCAAGAAGATTACTTCGACCATGTGCAATATCGGTGCAATTACCATTCCTGAATTGCAGCAAAATGCGCGCATTACGTTGGTTTCTGCTACCAGCATCGTAGAAGGCGGAGCACACGACGTACTGCTTAAAAACAGTTCACAAATTAAATAATCACGGGAAAACCGAAAAAACGGTGGAATTCATTCCACCGTTTTTTGGTTATGAGCGCTTCAGCATGCGAATCATACCCTTCCCTTGCCAGCAACTAAATCCACAGGCCTGATAAAAAGCGTCTGCCCCCGGGCTGCTAAGCAATTCTAAACTGACCGGGTATTCTTCGGCAATATTCTCTTCAATCCATGCGCAAACACTTTGCAACAGTGCTTTCCCGCATCCTTTTCCCTGCCATTTTGGAAGTATCGCCATATCCTTTAAATAAAATGACATTCCTCTATCGCCCAATAATCTTACCATGCCAACTGCTTGTTTTCCTTGATAACATACAAAATTGCATAAACTGTGTTTTAAAGCAACCGCAACCTGTGCCTCGTTAGGAGCCTCCCAACCAACCGCTTGATACAACATAATAAAATCTTGCGGTGTCAGTACATTTTTTCTAACATCCATATCACAATTACCTCCGCATCAATCCTTGATTTGTCAAGTCATACACCGTATCGCAAACTTCTTCAATATATTTTCGATCATGCGAAACGCTGATAATGGTGCCGCCATAGTTTCTCAACACTTCTCGAATTACCGGATTGGAAAGCGGTGAAAAATTCCGAGTCGGCTCATCCAGAATTAATACGTTACACTCCTGCAATATCATTTTCAAAAACAAAAGTTTGGCACGTTGCCCACCCGAAAGTTCTCCTATGCGATGTTCCATCTCAAAAGGCGTATATTTCATACTACCAAGAAACGTCCCAGCCTGCGTTATTTCTTCCTTTCTTCCACTTTCCCCCAAACATTC
>CAMEMG010000121.1:0-3897 GCA_945927325.1 uncultured Clostridia bacterium
AAATAAAAGCGGAAACACAGCAGTTTGGGCAGGAGGCAATACTAGATCATGGTCGTGAAAAAATATGTGGAAATGCTGGGCAGAAAATCTGCTATTCGGGAATTGTTTGACTATGGTGCAGCAAGGGCCAAGGAAGTCGGTTATGAAAATGTATTTGACTACAGCCTGGGAAATCCATCGGTAGCGGTGCCAAAGGCATTTAATGAAGCGTTGGCGGCTTTGGCTCTCAGTGGAGAGGATTTGGCAGTGCACGGATACAGCCCCAGTCTCGGTATTTTTTCGGTGCGTCAGGCAATTGCTGAGTCGCTGCGCAAGCGCTTTGCATTGCCCTATGAAGCAAAACATATTTTTATGACAACAGGTGCTGCCGGTGCGTTGGCACATGCTCTGAGAGCGGTGGCGGAACCGGGCAGTGAAATACTCACTTTTGCCCCTTATTTTCCCGAATATGGTCCGTATGTGGAAGGAGCAGGCTGCACATTGCGCGTGGTACCTGCGCAGGAGGAGGATTTCCAAATCGATTTTGAAGCATTGGAAAAAATGCTTTCGAACAATACTTCCGCTGTGCTGATCAACACGCCCAACAATCCTTCCGGTGTGGTCTATTCGGCGGAAACGCTGGTTCGTTTAGCGGATATGCTGGAAATTAAACAGCGGGAGTTTGGGCATGCGATTTACCTGATTTCCGATGAACCGTATCGCGAGATTATCTTTGGCGGTCGGGAATGCCCCTATGCGGCTCGTTTTTATGATAACACGATTACCTGCTATTCTTTCAGCAAATCCCTTTCTTTGCCGGGAGAGCGGATTGGTTATGTTGCGGTGAATCCGGCTTGTCAGGACGCAGCGCTGATTGTGGAAATGTGCGGGCAGATTTCCCGCGGGATTGGGCATAACTGCCCGCCGTCCATCATCCAGTTGGCGGTAGCGCAGGTATTGGATCAAACTGCAGACCTCTCTGTTTATGAAACAAATAAGGAAATTCTTTATACTGCATTGACAAAAATGGGCTTTTCCTGTGTGGAACCGGGCGGTACCTTTTATATGTTCCCGTGTGCGCCCGGTGGGGATGCTGAGGCTTTTAGTCAAAAGGCAAAAGAATTTGATCTGCTGCTGGTACCCGGTACCAGTTTTGGATGCCCCGGGCATTTCCGCATATCTTATTGCATTGATACAGAAAAAGTTATGCGTTCCCTGCAAGCATTCCAAAAGTTAGCGGAGGTCTATTTTGGTTGAGATAAAAAACGAAATGTTGCAGAATGCATCGCTTGAGCAGCTGCTAAGACCACAGGGATTTCGCTGTGTATGCGGGAAAATACATCGGGCGACGCTGAAATATGTGGATATCGGGCGTAATGCTCTAAAAAAGTTGCCGGAGCGGGTGCGCCAGTTGGGCGGCAGCCGTGTACAGATGTATTGTGACAAAAATACCTGGCAGGCAGCGGGCAGAGAGGCAGAAATACTGTTGCAACAAGCCGGGATTGACTGCCGGTGCTATTGTTTTCCGCAGGAACGGGTATATGCCGATGCAGCTCCTGTGGGGCAGGCTGCTATGCATTTTGATCACAGTTGTGATTTGATCGTTGGGGTAGGTACCGGAACTATAAATGACATCTGCAAGATTATGGCGGGAATCAGTGGACGCCCGTATATTATTGTGGGTACGGCACCTTCTATGGATGGATTTGCTTCGGATACTTCTTCCATGGTAGTCGACGGTCTGAAAAGCTCGTTGCCCAGCGCCGGGGCTCAGGCAATTATTGGCGACAGTGAGATATTGGCCGCCGCGCCCATGGATATGATAAGAGCCGGAGTAGGAGATATGCTGGCGAAATATATCAGCATCTGTGAATGGCGCCTTTCCCATGAAATTAACGGAGAGTATTACTGCCCGCAGGTAGCGCAACTGGTGCGTAACTCTCTGCAAACGTGTGTGGCACATGCCGACGGATTGGCAGCAAGGGATCCGGAGGCAGTACAGCATGTTATGGAGGGATTGGTGCTTTCCGGCTTGGCTATGGGGTTTGCCGGTGTTACTCGCCCCGCTTCCGGGATGGAGCATTATTTTTCACACTTGTGGGATATGCGGGCATTGGAATTCGGATGGGAGGAACATCTGCACGGGGAGCAGGTAGGGATAGGAACTCTGCTTTCGTTAAAAATCTATGAGCGGCTGCGCTGCGTGCAGCCCGATCGCCGGAAAGCATTGGCTGCTGCGGCCACATTTTCTCTGCCGGATTGGGAAGAGGAGATGCGGGCGTTTTTAGGAAACAGCGCGGAAGGCATTATTGCCTTGGAACAAAAAGAAGGTAAATTCGATAGGGGAAAGCACGCGATGCGTCTGGAAGTGATTCTGCAAAAATGGCCGTTGCTGCAGCAAATTATGCGGGAAGAACTGCCCGAAGCGCAGATGGTGGAATCCCTGCTGAAAAAACTGGGGGCCAAAACGGAACCGCAGCAGCTAGGACTGGATCAAGAAACGGTACGCCGCACTTTTATAGCGACAAAAGACATTCGGGATAAATATATCGGAAGTCGGCTGTTATGGGATTTGGGATTATTGGAGGAATTTGCGGATTTCTTTTTCGGGCAGAAATGACAGCGGATCGTAACTCTGCCATATGGCAGAGTTTTTTCTTTGCTTCAGAAAGGCATCATAGTGGAATCGGGAGGAAATTATGGCGGAAAAAACGCACTCGAAGGCATCGCGTACTGAAAATTCCCTGCGAAATGTTACTTGTTCCATAGTGGCCTATGTGGCAAAATTTGCAGCTTCTTTCTTTTTTCGCATGGCTTTTGTACGGAGCCTGGATAATGTTTATGCGGGAATAGACGGCCTTTTTTCCACCGTATTATATATTATTTCGCTGGTAGAAATGGGTTATGAAGTTGCCATGGCTTACGTACTCTACCGGCCGATTGCGGAAGAAAATTATGCGGAAATTCGCCGCATTATGCTTTATTATCGGAGAGTTTCCTGCTGGATTGCCGTATTGATTCTTTTGTTGGGAATGGCGGTTACTCCTTTTTTACCGCAGATAGTTGGGAAATTGCCTGATATACCGCATATTCGATGGGTTTTTATGGCGGCGACGCTTAATATGGCATTGGAATATCTGTTTAAATACCGGCGTACCCTGATTTGTGCAATGCAAAAACAATATATCTGCACATTGGCACATTATTTGGCCGGAGCAGCTATGGATCTGCTGCAGATTTTAGCGGTATTGCTCACCCGCAACTATTTGCTGTGCCTGGTGCTGCAGGGGTGCGGTTTGTTGCTGGAAGCAATGGTGGAAGGCTTATATATCAAACGACAGTTCGGTAGGGAGTTTTGGCAAAGACAACGGTGCGGCATGGAAGGGATACCAATCAGCCGGCAGGTACGCCCCTATATCCATTCGGTGGCACTGCATAAAGCCGGTACGGTGTTGTTGAGTCATGGCGACGTGCTGCTGATTTCACAACTGGCGGGGATTTTGCAGGCAGGGATTTATTCCAATTATAAATATATTATTTATGCATTGAACAGTGTATATACTTTGCTGATGGAGAGTGTGGCTGCCGGCATTGGAGAACTGGGTGCACTGGAAGATAAACAGAAGAGTAGAAGGGTCTTTTCGGCAGTGCAGCTGGCGGGAGCCTGGATCTATGGGTTTTCCGCAGTTTGCCTGTACGTGCTTTTTAATCCGTTTATTGCACTGTGGTTGGGAGAAAATTCTCTGTTTGCTGAAAAAATTGTTGTAGCAATTGTGTTGCGTTTTTATGTGAATGGCATGAAAAAGGCGGTATCGGTCTATCGGGATGCCTTGGGGTTGTTTATCCATGATCGCTGGATATCGTTAGCGGAATTTCTGCTGTTTTTTATATATATAAAAAACAGCAGAAATTCCGCTA
>CAMEMG010000122.1:0-3773 GCA_945927325.1 uncultured Clostridia bacterium
TAACCCCGTATCCTCTTTTTTCTTCTTATCATACTATCCAGTTCTTCGAAATTCAAGAACGGATATAGCGCCCGGCAAGGCGCAACAAATTCTGTTTTTTATTTTGCGCGGGATGCAACAGACATTCATGCAGCAGCGCCTGCAGCACTTCCCCGACCTGTCTGCCCTGTATTCCGTAATATTGCATCAGGTCATTGCCGGTAACATTCAGATCCCGCATCTGCATCGGAGCCCCTTCCTGCTGCATTTTTTCCATAATCGTGCGGAATTTTTCCGCCGTTTCCACCGGCTTTTGCTCGTAACCGCTCCCCAGGAAATCCGCTTCCCGCAATAGAATCAACCGGGAAAAATTCTCATATCCCATGCTTTGTATTTTCATGCGAATCCGGCTTTCCCGCGCTTTCCCATTCAAGTCATACATATGTTCCCGCACCAGGCGACAAACCAGTTCTGTCGTTCGCTTGTCAACTCCCAGAAGCGGCATTCTCCTGGCTGCGATTTCTGCTCCCAACTTGTCGTGCCCGAGCATGCGCCCGTTTTCCCGCCAGACAATCACCTTACCCACATCGTGAAACAACGCGGCATAACGCAAAACCAAATCCGGCGGTGTAAGCCCTACTGTATTGGCTGTATGCAAAAAAATATTATATTTGTGATATTTGCATTGCCCCAATGTCCGGTATCCATCAAATTCCGGAATCAGCTGCGTGAGAATTCCCATTGTTTCCATCAAAACTACTGCTTTGCGGGCAGCAGGCTGTGTCCTCTTCAATGTATAAGCAGTATCTGAGAGCAGTATTTTTTTCAATTCCGCCGCGATCCGTTCTTTGGAAATGGCCTGTATCTGCGATGCATAACAGCGTGCAGCGCAAAAGAGCTCCTTTTCTATACCGAAATCCAGCTGACAGGCAAAGCGAACCAGGCGCAACAGACGCAAAGCATCATCGCTTATCATCTCTTCCGCACTGCTCCGGGCCGAACGCAAACGGCGTCTTTGTATATCTTCCAGTCCTCTTTTTGTCGGGTCCAGCAATTGACGTTTTTGCAAATCCAGATACAGTGCGTTTACTGAGAAATCCCGCCTCTGCGCATCTTCTTCCAGGGTCGCTCCAATCCATACCTGATTGGGAGTATGTCCACCACCCGGGGCATAGCTCTCTTTACGAAATGTAGTATGTTCTATTTTCTCCCCGTCAATTTCCAGCAAAACAGTTCCTAAAGTCGGATTCACCAGGTGTACGCTTTCTATGCCGCTCTGTCGGGCAGTTTCTATCAACTGCTGCGGCAACAACGGCGAAGCAATATCCAAATCTGCCGGCGGAAGCCCCAATAAAAGATTGCGTACATAACCACCGACCAGATAAACCGGGCAGTTCTCCCGCGCGAACAAAGCCGCTAATTGCCGCACGATCTTTTCATGACGGGGCGAAAACGAAAGATCAAATGATTTCATTCCTTTTCTCCTCTTTGTTTTTATTATAACATATCCTTTCTGCTTTTCCCCTGTATTTTCATGCTTACCCAGATGTAAATTTTAGCATCCCATCCTCTGTTTCATAAAATTTTACTCGGCATTTTGCTAATAATATGGTAAAATGGGGTAAGATATTTTCATATTATGATAGTTTGCAGAGGTTCCTATGAAACGTCGAACAAGAGTCAGCCGTATGCGCAGTACCGAGCCGACAGTTCTTTCCCATCAAAAACTGTTGTTAATCGGCGGGATTCTGCTCTTAGCTGTTTTATTGCTGTTATACTTTATTTTTTTTACTAACCTTTTTCGGGGGAACGATCACCTGCTTGCCCTGGATATTACGGAAAACACCATCGTTTGTACGGCAGATGGTTCTTCTATTTATTATTTGGAAGGTTCTACCCTGCATCGGCTCAACTCGGCCGGCAATACGATTTGGACTTCCAAATATTCTTCCGGTAAAATGAACTTGCAGGTAGGTCGGCAGATCATTTGCCTCTATAATGAGGATACCGCTACGATCTTGGATCAGGAAAAAACACCTCTTTTCAATATTCCGGCATCTGATTTCAAAATCGAGCAGGTCACTTGCGGCAAGAATACTCTGGCTATGTTGTGCGGTATGCAAAACAGCACCAGCAAATTCCTTCGTATTTTTAATTCTGCCGGTGTTGAAATCGACCGTATCGAAATTTCCAATACCTCTTTCCTGGATTTTGGATTTTTCGGTGAATCAGACAATTTTTGGTATATGACGCTGGATACTTCAGGTGCAGAGCCGATTTCTCGTATCACTACCACCATGCCTACCCAGCAGAAAATTACCGGCCTTTATGAAATCTATGGGCAGCTTGTCAGCAATGTTAATTTTCTCAATTCCAATGTTTATGTAAGCACTACTTCTTCTCTGATTGCTTATGACACTTTCGGTGAAATATTTTATGAGAAAATGATTTACGGCAGTAAGCTGGCGGACTCACTGACGGTAAAAGACGATTTGATTCTGGCTTATGTACCGCAGACAGAGATTTCCAATGGTTCTTCTACGCTGCGTTTGCTTTCCGCCAACGGACTGGATACTCTGGTTTTGCTCCCTTCCGGCGTTGAGCATGTGGCATTGTCTGAGAAATATGTTTACTGCTTTACCAAAGATGTTATATACTTATATAATTACAACGGCCAATATGAAAAATCCATTGAGTTGGATTTTTCAATCTCTTCTTTTTCAAAACTGTATAATGGATTGATTTTGCTCAGATCTGAAGGGGATACATATCTCTTTTCTTTGAGCTGACGGAGGCACGACGCTATGAATATTATGGATTTACTTGTAATCGGATTGTTGCTCCTCTACTTCCTGAATGGAATGTATCGTGGGTTTCTTCCTTCTCTTTTAAACTTGAGCGGCTTTTTTCTTTCCTGGGTGGGCGCTTTTATCGGTTATCCTTTACTTGCCAAACGCTTTATGGCATCTGAATTTATTACTTCCTTTCAATTTTATATTGAAGGAGCAGAAAAGGTAAATGATTACGAAGCTGCGCGAAAGATCGTTTCTACCCTTTCTAAAGCAGACATCAGCGCAATCATGGATAATGCTAAGCTTCCCTCTTTTTTCAGCAGAGCGATCGAGTCCAATCTCAAAAAACAGGTCTTTTCCGATATGGGCCTGACTACCGTAGGCGAATATTTCAATATGAGTATTTTTTGCCTGATTATGAATATTGTCGCATTTATACTGGTTTTCCTGTTGTTGAAATGTTTATTCACTTTGCTTACCAACGCTTACAGTTCTTCCGTGGATCTTCCACAACTCAAGCGTTTTGAATATACTTGTGGTGGCGGAGTAACTTTGCTGCGCGGCTTTTTCACCATGCATATCGTATTTATGCTGGTTCCTGTCGCCATCGCCCTGATGCCTTCGCAAATCGCAGATATGCTTAATTCTTCCGTTGCCTCTTCTATTTTCTATTCAGGAAGTATTTTACTTCCCTTTATTCCGGGAAGTATCTAAAGCATGTTTCACGTGAAACAAAGAGCCGCCTTGAAAAAGGGCGGCGCTCATAAGACAGTTAACAGCCCCAGCAGAGCAGACTACTGGGGCTGTTCTTGTATTTTCCCCGTTATGTGATAATATAGAACCGAACAGACCCACAAACCGGAATGTGTGCACTCCAAAAATCAACACAAGCCGCCCACTGTGTCGTTTCGTTTGCTGTTTTCCTTCGGTATAATTAAGCCATCAAATGAAGGAGGCAACAAGCCATGAACACAGATAAAATCTACGCAGAACAACTTGCAA
>CAMEMG010000123.1:0-3639 GCA_945927325.1 uncultured Clostridia bacterium
CTCCTTCATCAGGTATGGCTGAGGCTCTTGATGAGTGGAGCGCAAACGGAAAGAGGCGATTTTGCGCGCTAACTATAAGGAAGAAGGAGCGGCACACGCCAAGAAGGCAGCCGTAAAGCCGCGCCGGAATGATCTCTGCCCATGTGGCAGCGGCAAAAAGTATAAAAACTGCCATGGCCGGGAGGCTTAAGCGGTTGATATGACGATAAGCGTTGGCGAAAAGCCTGCGCGGAAAATAAAAAAATAATAATTGAAAGAGGTGACTAACAGCATGATCCAGCTCGATGGATATAAGACATTATTGCAAGATGCGAAGACTATGCTGAAAGAGGCAGGTGAATCACTTTGACCTCGCCCAGATGCAGGAAGAACTGAACGGACTGCGGGCACAAATGGAAGCGCCCGGGTTTTGGGAAGATGTAGAACAGGCGAACAAAGTGAATAAACAGATCCGCCCGTTGGAGGAAACACTGGCCAAGAGCCGGGAGTTAGATGAACTGGCGGAAGAATTGGAAACGATGATCCAATTGGCGGAAGAAGAGGGAGATGATAGCCTGGATGCCGAAATCGAGCAGCTGGGAGATTCTCTGAAGCATGAGGCAGAAGCGTTTAAGCTGAGCGCCTTGCTTAGCGGACCGTATGATAAGAATAATGCGATTCTTTCCCTGCATGCAGGTGCCGGCGGCACTGAGGCGCAGGACTGGACGTCCATGCTCTATCGGATGTATACCCGCTGGGCGGAGAGACGGCATTTCACAGTGAAAATACTGGATTTTCTGGAAGGAGAAGAGGCGGGCGTCAAGAGCGTAACCATGCTGATTCAGGGGCTGAATGCTTATGGTTATCTGCGCAGTGAAAAAGGCGTACATCGCCTGGTGCGCATTTCGCCTTTCGATTCTGCGGCGCGGCGGCATACATCCTTCTCTTCGGTGGATGTAACACCCGAGTTGGCAGAAGATACTGATTTTGAGATCAATATGGATGAAGTGCGCATTGATACGTATCGTTCTTCGGGTGCGGGTGGCCAGCACGTCAATAAGACCGACTCGGCAGTGCGTATGACGCATATTCCCACCGGTATTGTGGCGCAGTGCCAGAATGAGCGTTCTCAGATTCAGAACCGCGAACAATGCCTGATGATTCTGCGCTCCAAGTTGGCTGAGCTGCGTGAAGCGGAGCGGCTGGCTGAGCTGCAGGAGATCAAGGGCGAGCTCAAAAAAATCGAATGGGGCAGCCAGATTCGCAGCTATGTATTCCATCCCTATACGATGGTGAAAGATCACCGGACGCTGGCTGAAACAGGTAATATTACGGCCGTGATGGATGGTGATATTGATATGTTTATCAACGCCTATCTTATCATGAGCTGACAGGGGAAATTATGGCAGAACTCATCATCATTATACTGGGCGTGGCAGCGGATCAGCTGAGCAAGGCCTGGGTTTCGGCAAATCTGTATGGCAGATCGGTCACGATTCTGGAAGGTGTGTTGAACTACTCTTATGTGGAGAATACAGGCGCCGCCTTTGGCATGCTGGGAGAAAATACGGTACTGCTGGCGGTGTTTTCCGGGCTGATGTCTGCTGTGCTTATCTATATTCTTTTGCGCTACCGCAAAATGTTCAGCCGGCTTTCCAATTTGTCGCTGTCGCTGATTGTGGCGGGAGCGCTGGGAAACCTTATTGACCGTGCATTTCATGGGTTCGTAGTGGGTTTCATTGAATTTAAATTTATGAATTTTGCGGTCTTCAACATTGCAGATATCTGCGTGACGATGGGAACAATTCTGTTGGTGATGGCACTTCTCTTTTTGGAAGCAGACAACTTTGAAAAATTTGAACAGGCGGAAGCGGCGCGTAAACAGAAAAAGTCCGCTTCCCGATAATCATGGAAGGGGTTTCTGTCGTGGAAACTGCAGCTGCGAAAGAGGAAAATGGCGGCACTGCCGTGCGGGAACTTTGCTTTGCGGCACCGCAGAATGCGCCGCGCATGGATAAATGCCTGCAGTTGCTGATGCCCGATCAAAGCCGCTCCTTTTGTAAAAAACTGTTGGAAGGCGGGCGAGTGACGGTGGATGGCAAAACTGTGGATGCAGCCTATAAGCCAAGGGCGGGCAGCCGCATTCTTTGCTGTTTGCCGGAAGCCGCCGATCCGCAGGAAATTAAACCTGAGCAGATTCCGCTGGATATTATTTACGAGGATTCCTGTTTGCTGGTGATCAATAAGCCGAAGGGTATGGTGACGCATCCGGCTGCAGGTAATTATGAGCATACGCTGGTCAACGCTTTGCTGGGTTATGGCTGCCCGCTTTCGGATTGCAACGGGGATCCGCTGCGGCCGGGCATTGTGCATCGCCTGGATAAGGATACTACCGGGTTGCTGGTGGTGGCCAAAACAAATGAGGCACATGAGAGCCTGGCGTGGCAAATCCGCGAAAAGCAGGCGCACCGCATCTATACGGCACTGTGTTTCGGCAATGTACGTGCAGACGAGGGTATCATTGAGCAACCGATCGGGCGTCATCCGGTCGAACGTAAAAAAATGGCAGTAGTACAGGGCGGTCGGCCGGCTGTGACGGAATATACCGTTCTGGCTCGTTATGGCAGCTATACATTGGTGCAGGCGCGCTTGCAGACCGGCCGTACCCATCAGATCCGCGTACATTTTGCCTATCAGGGGTTTGCGATAGTGGGAGATCCGTTGTATACGCGCCAAAAGTCACCGTTTGCAACGCAGGGGCAGGTTCTGCATGCAGGGCGCCTGGAGCTGCAGCATCCGCAAAGCGGCCGGTGGATGGTCTTTGAAGCGCCGCTGCCTGCTTATTTTGCAGAAATCCTGCAAAAATTGGAAACTAAACGCAGGGATTAAAAACAGTTCTGATATCATACGGAGGAAAGATAGACAATGGGGTTTTGGCGTTTCTTATTTGGCAGATCGGAAGAACAATCGGCAAAGTTTGATACGCGGCCGAATCAAAAGCATAAAGGACTGTGGCAGGATAATGATTCCGCTCCGGTTACTCAGAATTTCCGGTCGGCTTATGGCATGGAAGAATTGCGGCAGCGGTTTTCGATGCTGTACCGGCAGAACTTTCCGCAATATACGATTTTGGAGGATGTCCCGGCCAGGCAACTGTGGGAAGGTTGTCATCCGGCCTGCACTCCTGTGCAATTTCTCTTTTGCCGGGGAGAACAGCCTGTGCTGGCAGTTGTGCTGGTGCGTGCGAATACCTACCGCGGCAAAAATGTCATGGGGACGAAGGAGCTCTGCGAGCAGAAAGGAATTGGCTATTTGCGCTTTTTTGTGGAAATGCCCAATGAGCCGGCCTATATTATAGAACGCACCAGGCAGCACCTGGCGTAGGCCGGGAGAGAGAATGTATGTTTGCCGCAAGGCTGACAGAATAAAAGACAAAGAGGAACGCATGGCACCTACGGCGGGCAAAGCACGACTTGATTCATTGGTTGTGTAGGTAACAAAGTTGTGTACGGTCTGGTATGCTTACTAAGCATTTTAAAGCTTTTCCTCTTTGTTTTTTTGTGGAGAAAATAAACATGAGCATATTACGACGGCTGAGTACTCCTGAACTTTGGGAAGCTTTTTATATAAAGAGAACGGACGATGAGCGCATGGACAGGC
>CAMEMG010000124.1:0-3627 GCA_945927325.1 uncultured Clostridia bacterium
CGTGTCAGCTTCGAACACATCGGTGTTACTTACATGACTCCACACGTAGTCCGATCCGTCAAAAACGAATTCTGCCCAGGAAACAGACTGAATATCGTCTTCGCTGAAGGTGACGCCCGGGATCGTGGAATCAAAGGTGACCGTGCAGTCGGCCGGCGTATTGCCCACCTGGAAGCCCTCCACCGTGATGGCGAGGCTGCCCTGCAACTGATAGACGACCTCCAGGACGATATTGTGATCCGTAAACGTTCCCGTCACCCCGTCGCCCTCGGCAGACCGGCAGTCAACGATTTTATACGGTTCGTAACCCGTGAGATCATACAACTCATCTTTGATATCGTACTTATCACCCGCCTTGCAATCCGAACGCAACAAATAGGAACCGGTCTGGCCGCGGAGGGTTCCGTATTTGAAGTTCAGGGTCAGCGAGTACTTTTCACTGGGCGTTTCCGCAAAGGCCGTCACCGGGCAGAGCATCAGCATCATGCACAGGGTAAGCAGGATGCTTAAAATTCGTTTTTTCATTATCTTTCCTCTCTTTTTACTTCTCCGTACTCCGCAGAAAAGAAATTTATTCATAGGGAGATTTGCATAAGGGAATGTTCCCCATGCAAGGGAGTATTCCCTCACAAATCTTTTTTATTTATTCGCTTTTATCCCGAGGCAGCAGACCGTCCGGGGAAAATTCATAGTGCATGGCCAGCCGGCGAAACAGCTCCTCCATGACCTTTCCCGCAATGCCGCGGATATCCAGCCCCGCAAGGAAGGCCAGCACCTGCTGTACCTCCTCCTCCGGCACCCGGTAGCCCCGCAGCGCCAGCATCACGAATTTATCCAGCTTCCGCTCCAGCGTGAACTCCGCCGTGCAGGGATTGGCCATATACCCGCGCATCAACCCCGCCGATCCAAACTCCAGCTCGTAAAAATCCTGTGCCGTCAACCCGGGCTGATAGGGGCCGAAAATCTGATACAGCTCCCCGGCTGTGGCTTGCTGAATATACGCCAGCGGGCGCTGCTGGGTATAGACTTCCAGATAGATCTCCCGCAAATTTTCATTCAGCTCCGTCAACGCGATCTGCAGCGCTGTCTCCACCGCATAGACGTATACCGGCGGCAGTTCCGCGCCTGTCACCGTGCGTGCCATGCGAAACTGGTTTTCAAACATGAATTCCACCAGTTCCAGCAAAACACCATCCTTGCTGCGGAACAGGTTCTGAAAACTGCTGGAGGAAACCTGCGCTTCCTTCAGGATCTGCTGCATGGTCGTCTGGCGATATCCGTTTTCCAGAAATAGTCTGACACAGGCCTGCAGAATCCGCTTTTTCGTCTGCAGCCCATCGCTTCGTATTGCCATTCCCTCACCCCCCCTGCCGAGCAGTTTGGTTCATAAACCAAGTATAGCAAATATGTTGTCGGCAATCAAGATAAGGTCGGTGGTAACTGCAAAATTTTTTCGGCCGGCGCCCTGCGAAATCCCTTGACAGAAAGCGGAAGATACTTGCCCATGCCCAAATCCTCCGGTATACGATAGGCGCATAGCTATCACGCTTTTTCCCTTATTTTCAGCAAACGGATATGGCGGCGCGATATTGCGTGGATTCCACGAAGTATGAAAGGCACCTGCAAGCCGGTGAGCTTACCATCGGAATTTGAGGAAGAACCTATATGGACGAAGTAAACAAAACTTTATTTATCCCACTGTACGGAAAATCACAGGTCAGCAAAAAGCATATCATTTTAAGTGACCCAACAGCTGAAAGAATCTGGGAAGCGGAGGCTTTTCCGATGCACGGCAAATCCAAATCCAAATGGTTGGCCTACAATATGGCAATGCGCGCAAGGGTATTTGACGACTGGACAGAGGCAATACTCCGGGCAAATGCGGAAGCGATCGTCCTGCAGATCGGATGCGGCCTGGACAGCCGATGCCTGCGAATCAGGGAACCGTATCTCCATTGGATCGACGTGGATTTTCCGGAAGTGCTTTCACTGCGAAAAAAATACTACGAGGAAAATGCCATCTACCATATGATGGCAATGGATGCCTCCAAAGCAGAGCAAATCGAGCAGCTTCCAAGCAGCAGAACGGCCATCGTCATCCTGGAAGGGCTCAGCATGTATCTGACCGACGATCAGATGCGCCGCTTGCTCCAAACTTTAGCAAAGAAGTACTCCCATCTGCATATTTTAATGGATGTATATACTGCGTTTGGCGCAAGAATATCCAAATATAAAAATCCGGTGAACGATGTGGGCGTCACCGAATTGCATGGCACCGATGAGGTGCAGTGCCTGCTGAGCAATACGAAAATCCGGCTCAAGGCAGAGCATTCGTTTACGCCGAATCACCTGATCGATGCGCTGAAGCCATGGGAACGCGTTTTTTTCAGAGCAATGTTTGCAGAGCGGGTTTACAGAAAGATTTATCGCCTTTATGAGTTGGAGCTTATTGCATAAAATTCCCTTGCGCGGGGCAGCAGGAGCGCAACCCCGTAAGTACATTCTATAAAGTAAAAGGCATGACTTCCTCAGTCGTGCCTTTTATCTTTTGCTATCCTGCCAACAGCAGTTGACATTTTCATTTTTTTCTTTTTAATCGTGCCACAAAAAATCCTTCGTACAAAACATCAGGGCACACGCACAACGTCCCCGGCAGCGTTGTGGGCAACTGCGGCAGCGCTTTGGTCCACGTTTCCTCAATGGGCAATAACTCTGCCCGTTTTTCTTTCAATACTTGCTCGATCATTTCTTCGTTTTCCTGCTTCAGGATAGAGCAGGTTGAATAGACCATTTCCCCACCCGGCTTCAAAATCTGCAAAGCCTTGTGCAGCAGCGCCTTCTGCGCTTTGACAGAACGCGCCAACAGCTCTGCCGAAAAACTGATTTTTGGCTGATTGGAAGCAATCGTTCCGCTCCCGCTGCAGGGAGCATCCAACAGAATCCGGTCAAAAGAAAACAGCGCATCCAGCCGGGAAGCGTCGGTCTGCATGATATAGATTCCTTTTGCGCCCTGTTTTTCCACATTATAGGCCAGGCGTTCTGCGCGGATCTTATTTTTTTCACAAGCAGTGATCTGTGCGCGATTGTGCGTCAAAGCGGCCATTTGAGTCGTCTTGCCGCCGGGCGCGGCAGCCATGTCCAAAATGCTCTCCTTCTCTTGCGGCTGCAGCAAAAGCGGCGGCAACATGGAAGAGAGGCTCTGCAAATAGATATGCCCCTGTTCATAGATCGCCAAGCGGCGCAGTTCGGCTTCTCTTGCCTCCTGTATGATCAAAGCATGTTCGTCCCAGGGCACCGCGGTATAGGCTATCCCTGCATTGCGCAGTTCTGCCTGCACTGCCGCTGTATCCGCCTTGAGCGTGTTCACCCGCAGGGTTACCGGCCTCTGCCGGCTATACCCCTCCAGGATGCGTTCTGTTTGAGCATGCCCATATTGCTGTTGCAAAAGACTTTCCAAAAGTTCCGGTATCTGCTGCATATTTAGCCTTTCCAACCTTTCACTTACTGTTATATTTATTGTAGCATAGTTTCCCGGCATATGCCACGCGCGATTCACCTGCTCCACTTTCTCAAAAAAAGGAGCAGCACTCTGCTGCTCCTTTCAAAGGTCGATATTCACTTCTCAGA
>CAMEMG010000125.1:0-3519 GCA_945927325.1 uncultured Clostridia bacterium
TAATGGCTCGGTTTCTCCTGAAATTCCTGCCCGGATCTTTGCAAACGCCTCATCGCCGCTCAGGTTGTAGAATGATGCCATATCACCGGCCAACCCGGTGAGCGTCAAGCTCATTTCCTTGCCCTGCTCGGTAATCTGCCCGGCTGCATCTCTAAATCCCATGCTCTTGAGCATTGATCCCATGGTTGATGCATATTTCTTTGCGGATAATTCAGAGAGCCCATATTGTTCGATTGCATTTTGAGCAAACTCATCCACTGCGGCGCTCATTTTTCCAAACGCCACATCGACAACATTTTGTACCTCTATCAAATCCGAGCCCAAATCAATGCAGGCTTTTCCAAATCTCACAATGGCGGTGATTGATAATGCTATCCCCAAAACTTTGCCTATTTTAGCAAATGCACTCTTAATTTTGCCCGTGTAGCTCTCCACCTTTTTCGTGGTGCTCGTGGTCTGCTGCTGCACTTTCTTCATTGCCTCCATGTATTCCTTGGTTTGGGCCTGAATGATCACTTGCAGCTTTTCGAGTGTCATGCCATCCGTTGCTCTCACCTCTCTTTCTCATTGCCTCGTTGTGCCGGTATACATAATCCTGCATACGGGCTTTGTGGAGCGCCAACTCATCCTGCTTTTTCTTCTCTGCCTCGGCTTTCGCCTCCTCCTCGAATAATTCAGGATAAAATGATGCAAGAGGTATGCGCTCATGTTCGCTTGCTCCCGGGAGGATCCCTGCAATGGAATCTGCGATCTGAGTTGCGTGGTTATATAAAAGCATGGCCATATCCTTGAGCTCTGCTTTTCTCTGCTCCCTCCTGCGTTTCTGCTTTCTTTCGTAGCTTTCAAAAAGATCGTTTATCTCTGCCAAAGTCAGATCATAAAACAAAGAGGGTTCATATCCCATATCAAGAAAATACGGATACAAACCCTCTATCATTTCACTTATTGTGCTAGTCGGATTGTTTACAGAATATCTTTGACATCCTCCATCGCATCCTCCATCTGATTCGTCAGAGAATCGGAGAAAAAACCACTAACCTGAAAGATATTCATATAAATCTCAGTGTAAAAATTCAACTGAGAGCCTCCCTCATCCAAATAACGCTCAAAAATATCGTTTACATCGGTTCTGCTCACGCCATGATTGAATTTCTTCATCGCCTCATGCGTAACATCGAGCATCACCGTGAGTGCAGGCATACCACCATTACCGGTTCCCATAATGTTCATCAGGTTGGTTTTGTATTTGGCCTCTAATTTCTGAATACCATCAACCGGCAATTTGAGTTTAAACTCTCTATCGCCAACCTCCCATAATGCATACGGGCGGCGCTTTGGCATCTCAATCACCTTTTCATCGTTTGCAGTTTCCGAAACCTGCTGCTCAATTGTTTCATCCGCTTCTTTTTTGTCAAAGAATCCCATTTTTTATCCTCCTTTGGTTATTCTGTGTTGGTTTATCCTCTTGATTATGATGGATCAGTGCAATTGATCTCGCTCTGCAGAGCCATCTTGAGTGTAAACTCTAAAACGCCATTCACTGCACCTGAGCTGAGTTTTACTGATACCTGAGCATCATACTCAAACTTTGTACCATCCGGCAGGGTTTCGCAAAAGCTGAGTACCTCTCCATCATCCTCGGCTTTTCTCATCACTCTGTACGGTGATGTTGCTGAGGTGTTCTCATACTTAAACTTGTACTCGAGATCGCCCGGATCGCCGATACCAAACTCATACTGCTTTGCCTTGTCTGCAAGGCCGGTGTTTTCCACCTTTTCCTTTTCATTGCCTAACTCAGGCACCTCTTTGAGGCCCGTGAGATCGGTGTATGTGATTTCGGATGCGCCTTTTTTCTTGTATCCGAGTTTTGTGCCATTTGCTAACATTGCATTTTCCTCCTTTATAGGTTGTTGTTGTATACTCTTTCAGTTTCAACATCAATGATGCCCTCGTATCGCATAACTTTGTGCTTTACCTGCGCCGGATCCGGCACATCCATGCACATTGTTCTTTTCAGACCGAGTGCACTCAGCGCCGCATCAACCTGCATGGCCAATATTGATGTTGTCACCTCATCCCATATATCCACCCGGTACCTGAGTTTTGCTTTGCTTTCCTTATCATCGCACCACTCATATACCGAATTATCCTCCTCTGTATACAGAATTGCCGGGAGCTTGCTTTCTTCTGTTGGAAACTGATCGCTCACGTTCTCTGTGATACCTTGGATTGCATTAAAAACCTGATCTTTTACATTGATCATCGTGTGCTCCTCTCTATGCCTGCGCGTAAAGCCGCTTTCAGGTTCATAACCACAATATCCTCATTCGTTTTTAGCGCCGGGTACATGAAAGGTTGTGCCGCTTGGCCCTGCGTATAATACAGTGTTTTGCCCTCTTTCGTGCTCATGCTTGGCCAATGATAGCGATCTGCATCTGCAGGCGGTATATTATCACCCGGAAACCACCAACCCTCCTGAGAGTATGTTGGATTGACCAATGGCGAGATCCCGTTGTGTTTATCCTGCCCTTTCGGGCCGGTACCAAATTCCACATACATTGCATACTTTTTGTTTGTATACACGGTGCCGATCACCATGCCCTCGGTTTGCTCCACCTTGGTTTTGATACTCTGCCTGAGTTCCCCATGGTTTACCGGGCATAACATAACTGCGGTTCTCTGCACTCTCTGCGTTTCTCTTTTCATCGCCTGCATTACAATTGGTGATACATCGCCAATCTTGTTGAGCTTTCTCATGAGGCTTTCTGCGCCTTGTACTGCTGCCATCCCATCAAATCCTTTCGAGCTCGATCTGCATCGGTGTATATTCCGGCTTGATTGAGATAATCTTATAATCCGGGTTGCTTTCCGGGCCGACAAATACGCAAACACCATCGCCCTCTTTGAGGTTTTCAGGCCCATCATACTGCATATTTTTGATGTACTTTAATTTCTCACCATACATCTCTGCCTGAGCCTTGCCGGATGCCGACCATATCACTGCATCGATCTCCACCGGCTCATCCCACGTATTGAAACTTGATCCCTCATTGTTCTTGGCGCTTTTTCTACGTTTCAGGTGATACGTTATCATCAGTGATTTTCTCATGCGCATAACCGCTCACCCTCCCGATTCTGAATAATTTTATTGTACTTCTGATCTCCTCAGGCACCTCAATAAATGCTGAGGAAATACCCCCTTGGCTCCGTGAGCTCTCGCCCTCCATTCCCAACCGGTTATATGCAATAATGGCCCAATCTCTCCGGGCCGCATTTAATCCGGGCACCATCTTGGTGCGGTTGGTTAATGCAAGCAATTTCTCCTCGGCTACCTGCAGGAGGATGGGATAAAGATCTGCATCCTTATCCCCACACATCTTTTTCATGATTTCCACATCACTCATGTTGTTGCCCTCCGCTTTGCTGCTTAGTGCGCTTTGATTACCGCCAAAAGTGTTGCGCGCTGCATATTTGCATATCCCTGCACGCCCATTTCTTTAGCAACCTTTCTGAGCTGCT
>CAMEMG010000126.1:0-3477 GCA_945927325.1 uncultured Clostridia bacterium
GGAAAATTTCCGAAAGTGGCGGCACAAGCCGCACAAGAAAAGGCGCCACACCGCGCTCACGAAAATGGCAGCGCAAACCGCGAAAGAAAAGCCGCATAGGAAAAACTGTCGCAAATGGCAGCGCAAAGCGCGAAAGAAAAGCCGCATAGGAAAAATTTCCGAAAGCGGCGGATGGCGAGTGGGGAAAGACGTTTATAGTTGCTTGGATAGGCGGCAGCGCAAACCGCATAGGGAAAATTTCCGAAAGTGGCGGCACAAGCCGCACAAGAAAAGGCGCCACACCGCGTTTGCGAAAATGGCAGCGCAAGCCGCGAAAAAAGAGCCGCATAAGAAAAATTTCCGAAAGTGGCGATGCAAGCAGCACAAGAAAAGTCGCCACACCGCGTTTGCGAAAATGACAGCGCAAGCCGTATAAGAAAATGAGAGAGAGGAATAGTATGAAACAGGCAAAGAAAGAAAGGCATATCATCTGGCAGCCGCAGGAAAAGCAGCGGCGTTTTCAGCAATGCCGTGAATACGAAGCGCTGTACGGCGGGGCGGCGGGCGGCGGCAAGAGCGACGCCCTGCTGGCCGAAGCGCTGCGGCAGGTGCACATCCCCCATTATCGGGGCATCCTCTTCCGCAAAACGTATCCCCAGCTTTCCGAGCTGGAGGATCGCAGCCGCGACCTCTACGGCCGCGCCTTTCCGGGGGCGGAATTTTCCGCGTCTGCCCACGCCTGGGTGTTTCCCAGCGGGGCAAAAATCTACTTCGGCTCCATGCAGCATCCCAAGGATCGCCGCAATTATCAGGGCCGCAGCTACGACTACATCGCTTTTGACGAGTTGACCCACTTCACCTGGGAGGAATACAGCTATATGTTTTCCCGCAACCGTCCGGCCGGGCCGGGCACGCGGGTTTACATGCGCGCCGCCACCAACCCCGGCGGCATCGGGCACAGCTGGGTCAAGGAGCGGTTTATCACGCCCGCGCCGCCCTTGACGCCCATCGTCGAGCAGTTCCGCATTCCCACCCCCGAGGGCGGATGGGAGCAGGGCGTGCGCAGCCGCATTTTCGTGCCTTCCACCGTCTTTGACAATAAAAAGTTGTTGGCACACGACCCGGGCTATCTGGCCAACCTCTCGCTGCTGCCTGAGGCGGAGCGGCAGGCGCTTTTATACGGCAGTTGGGACAGTTTCGACGGGCAGGTATTCGGCGAGTGGAAAAACGACCCCGCCCACTATGCCGACCGCCGCTATACCCACGTCATCCCGCCCTTTGCCATCCCCGCCCACTGGCGCATTTACCGCGGCTTTGACTTCGGCTATGCCAAGCCCTTTGCCGTGGGCTGGTTTGCCGCCGACCCGGAGGGGCGCATTTACCACATTCGCGAGTATTACGGCGGGGCGGACAACGTGGGCATACGCCTGCACCCCTGCGAGATCGCGGCCGAGATTGCGCGCATCGAGCGGGAGGATCCCAACCTGCGGGAGCGTACCATCACCGGCATTGCAGACCCTTCCATTTTCGACGAGAGCCGGGGCGAGAGCATTGCGGCCATGATGAGCCGCAGCCCCAATTTCATCTATTTCAGTCGCGGCGACAACACGCGGCTGGCGGGCAAGATGCAGGTGCACTACCGGCTGGCCTTTGATGGGGAGGGCTATCCGGGGCTGTACGTCTTTGACAGCTGCCGCAATTTCCTGCGCACGCTGCCGGCGCTGGTCTACGACAGCGTACACCCGGAGGATGTGGACACCCGCGGCGAGGATCACATCTACGACATGCTACGCTATGTGCTGATGGAGCGGCCGATTGCGCCGCCCAAGCCCGCGCCCGAGGCGCTGCTGCCCGACGACCCGCTGGATCTGCTTTCTTTTGGAAAAAGAAAATAAGCAAAGGAAACTTACTGAGCTTACTTCTTTTGAAAAAGAAGTAAGCAAGAAAACTTCATGAGTTATCTTTTTTGGAAAAGAAAGTAAGCCTCCCTGCCTCGCTGCAGCCCGCGCCTATGCAAAGATAGGCAAATACCGCCCGGGCAGGCGAAAAAGTGCGGGCAATGCGTGCAAAAAGCCCTTTACAAAGCGCGGCTTTTCCTTTACTATGATAGTATAGAGATTTATTTTAGGAGGAATCAAAATGCGTTATAAACATTTTCAGAATGCCAACGTGGATGCTTCCGTATTGGCAGTGGGTACCTGGGCACTGGGCAACTTCGGTTATGGTGATGTCAACGAGAAGGATTCCATCGACGCCATCCATGCCATGTTTGACGGCGGCGTCAACCTCATCGATACCGCTCCCATCTATGGTGCAGGCCACTCGGAAGAAGTGGTGGGCAGAGCGCTGAAGGGGCTGGATCGCAGCAAAATTCTGCTTTCGACCAAGTTCGGCAGCGGCGGAACGACGCTCAAAGGCCAGCGCGAAGGACTGAAGTCTTGCCGCGACTCTTCCTTTGCCAACGTCCTCTACGAATGCGAATGCTCGCTGCGCCGTTTGCAGACCGACTATATCGACTTTTATTTCGTCCACTGGCCGGATTACGATATCCCGCTGGAAGAGACGATGACCGCCCTCAATAAACTGAAGGCAGATGGAAAGATCCGCTACATCGGCGTTTCCAACTTCAATCAGGAACAGATCCTCGAATGCGAGAAATATACGCAGATCGACGTCATTCAGCCGCCCTATTCCATGGTCAGCCGCCGCGACGAAGATCTCATGAAATGGTGCGTTGCCCGCGGCATCGACACCTTCACCTACGGCAGCCTGGGCGCAGGCATCCTCACGGGCACCTTCCGCACGCCGCCGGAATTCCATCCGGGTGACCCCAGAAACGGCTTCTACCCCTTCTTTAAGGAGCCCAACTTCTCCAAGGTCATGAAAGTGCTGGAAGTGATGGACGGCATTTCTGCCGAAATCGGCAAGCCGCTGGCTCAGATCACGCTCAACTGGTCGACCCAGAAGGAGTTTGTCTCCACCGCACTGTGCGGCGTCCGCAACCCGGCAGAAGCAGCGGAAAACTGCGATACCTTTACCTGGCAGCTGAGCGATGCTCATATGGCCGCCATCGACAAGGCCATTGCCGAGCATCTGGATTTCGATGGCTCCGCACCCGTCAAATAAGAACCTATGCAAAAAGCCTCTGCCTGCGGGCAGGGGCTTTTTTTGATGGCTGCAAAGGGTGGGGCGGGAAATGGGCTCAGCGGCAGCCGGGCAGGAACAGGGAAAGGTACCAGTCGATAAGCTCCCGGGCGGCGGGCTGCATTTCCCGGGCAAACCACCACTGCACGGCGCCGGCAAAGCTTTGGGCATAGAGGCTGCAAAAAAAGAAAAGAAAAAAACCAAATCGGGAGAAATCCGCCGGGGACGGTGTTACAATGAAATCAGAGAAAGCATACGAGATAGGGCCGTATGCTTTTTCATTTGCCATGCGGGGGGCAATCTGCGGAGGGAGGGGGGGCAAAACGCGTAGGAAAAATCGCAGAAGGCGGCAGG
>CAMEMG010000127.1:0-3471 GCA_945927325.1 uncultured Clostridia bacterium
AGTATAGCGCAAAAGGAAAAAGGAATCAAATAAAAAGAAAATTCTTCAGATTGGTAGGGAATCTTTGAAATCCCAAATCGAATTATTGACAAGAAAAGTTGTGAAGTATATTATTGATATATGTATTCTTATGTGTAGAACTGTAAGAATAGAACGAAAGTGTAATTCACTAAAGGAGGAATCTACATGCCCTTAGGATTAGATACAGAGAATGCGAACTTTACAAAAATTAAAGTAATTGGTGTTGGCGGAGGCGGCGGAAATGCGGTCAACAGAATGGTTTCCTATGGCTTGGAAGGTGCTGAATTTTTTGTCGTCAATACGGATAAGCAGGCACTTTATCTGAGCAATACACCTCAAAAAATACAAATTGGAGAAAAATTGACCAAGGGTCTGGGTTCTGGTGGAGATCCTGTAATCGGTGAAAAAGCAGCAGAAGAAAGCAGAGAGGAATTGGAACAAGCTGTAAAAGGGGCTGACCTGGTATTTATTGCTGCCGGGCTTGGCGGCGGCACAGGGACGGGAGCGGCACCGGTAGTTGCAGAGCTGGCTAAAAATAGTGATGCATTGACAGTTGCTTTTGTAACAACGCCTTTCTGGTTTGAAGGGACTCCCAGAAGCAAAGCAGCGCAGGAAGGATATGAGAAACTGCGGGCTTGTGTGGACAGTATTGTTAAGGTTCCGAATGATAAATTATTGGATATTGCCGGAAAAAATACGCCATTGATGGAATCTTTTAAGTTGGCGGATGATGCATTGCGTCAGGGAATTCAGGGTTTGACAGAGATTATTGTAAAGCCTTCGTTTATGAACCTGGATTTTGCGGACGTGAAGAAAATCATGCGCAACAGTGGTACAGCTCATATGGGTATTGGCGTGGCAAAGGGTGAAAACAGAGTGATCGATGCGGTAAAGCAGGCGATTATGAGCCCTCTTTTGGACACGACCATTCAGGGCGCAAAAGGGATCATTTTGAATATGATTGTAGATCCTGCCTGCGCATTGCCGGAAATCGAAGAGGCTTCCAGAGTTTTGAAAGCTTCGGCTAGCCCGGATGCGGAAACAATGTTGGGCGTGGATATTGACAGTACGCTGGAAGACGAAGTTAGAGTAACGGTAATCGCCACCGGTTTTGATGGCGCTTATCAGGCTAAAAAAGAAGAAGAAAGGCCCGGAAAGGACGTTCGAGACAGAATTAACGGGCGCAATGCCGGAGAAGAGAATGTTTTGGCTGGAAAGCCTGTGGTGATTGAAACCAAGCTTGAGTATTCGGAAGATGAAGAACCGGAATTGCCGACATTTGTAAAGCGTTCCCCGAAGCGTATTCAGATGGATGATTAAAAACGATAAAATGATAAAAAGGAAAGCCGGCTGAAAAGCCGGTTTTCACTATATTTTTGATAGGAAATGGAATTCGATTAATGGATGCACAGGAAAAAAGCCAAGTGGAAACATGGCAGATGCCAGATCAAGCGTATGGGCTTTCGGAGCAGGAGGCAAAATGCCGGGCAGAGGCTGGATTCAGCAATGCAGATGCAGAAGTAAAAGCAAAGTCCATTTCGGCTATTATCAGTGAAAATGTATTTACACTGTTTAATTTGCTGAATTTCGTACTGGGATTTATTGTATTGCTGGCAGGCGCATATCAGAATGCTCTTTTTTTGATTGTTGTATTGTTTAATCTTTCGATTGGCATTGTAAATCAGATCAGATCCAAAAAAGCGGTGGAGAAACTCTCATTGCTTTCTAAAGTAAAGGTAAGCGTATTGCGGGATGGCAGGGTAGTCTCTGTGGATTTCAGTGAAGTTGTGTTGCACGATATCCTCTTGCTGGAAGCAGGAAGTCAAATTCCGGCAGATTGCAGGGTGATTCAGGGAAACTGTGAAGTGGATGAGACGTTGCTGACGGGGGAAGCTGATTCTGTATACAAGAAAATCGGCGATACTCTTTTTTCCGGAAGTTATGTGATTTCTGGAAAATGCCGCGCAATGGCAATACAGGTGGGAAAAGAAAGTTATGCAGCGAAAGTAGTGAACGACTCTCGCAAGATGGGAAAAGTGAATTCAAAAATATTGAACTCACTGAATGGCGTGATTAAATTTCTGACGGTATTTATTGTGATCATTGGGGGTATGCTGTTTGCGAAAGAATATTTCTGGCTGAAAGAAGGCGGCAAGGATGCATTGCTGTCCACTACGGCTGCTGTAATCGGTATGATCCCGGAAGGAATGATTTTACTGACCAATGTCGCCCTGGCAATGGGGGTGATGAAACTGGCGCAGCAAAATACTCTGGTGCAGGAAATGTACTCTATTGAGACTCTGGCCAGAGTTGATATGCTGTGCATTGATAAGACGGGCACGATTACAGATGGCAGCATCTGTTTGAGCGAGATAATTCCTTTTTCATATGATGTGCAGGAAATTCGTTCTTTGCTGGGAAAAACAATGGCAGCAATCGGAGATGAAAATGCGACTGCACAGGCAATTCGACGGGAAATTGCGGTGCCGGAAAAAGTACCGGCATGTATCGGAAAATCCAATTTCTCTCCGATTCGGAAATGGAGTGCCGCAACGTTTGCTGAAGAAGGTACTTATGTTTTAGGAGCACCTGAAGTTCTGAAAGCAGATTGTGGATTGTCTGACGAGCATAATGCGCATATTGCGCAGCTGCAGGAACAGGGTAAGCGGGTACTTGTATTTGCAAAAGGCATTCAACCTCTTGTACAAGACGAGGAAAAAGGATTTTCTTATGGGAAAGAAAAACTGGAACCTTTGGCAATTCTATGTTTTGCAGAAAATATTCGCAAAGAGGCAAAGAAAATTTTTTCCTATATGCGTCAGAATGGGATCAAAATAAAAATTATATCCGGGGACAGCGGAAAGACGGTATATGCAATTGCCCGAGCAGCGGGAGCAGAATGTGCAGGTGGCTATATTGATGTATTTGATATGGATCAAAAGGCTCTGGAACAGGCAGTTGAGCACTATTCTGTCTTTGGCCGTGTGACACCTCAACAGAAAAAACAGATTGTCCATTATTTGAAAACCCATGGAAAAACAGTAGCGATGACTGGAGACGGGGTAAATGACGTCCCTGCTCTAAAAGAGGCGGATTGCAGTATTACTTTGCGTACAGGGAGCGATGCGGCGAGAACGATTTCTCAGATCGTATTGATGGATTCCAATTTGTATTCGATTTATAATACGATTTTGGAAGGCAACCGGGTTATTAACAATATACAACGTTCAGCCTCGCTATTTCTAATTAAAACCGTTTTTTCCTGTTTGCTTTCTTTGCTGTTCATGCTGTTGCCGCTTTCCTATCCGTTTTTTCCGGTACAGCTCACTTTGGTAAGTTCCCTTTGTATCGGGATACCTTCTTTTTTGCTGAGTTTTCAGAAAAGTTATGGGCATATCGATGAAGATTTTTTTGGGCCTGTATTGAAAAATGCATTTCCGGGAGGTCTTT
>CAMEMG010000128.1:0-3327 GCA_945927325.1 uncultured Clostridia bacterium
AATTCTTTTACACCTACTGAATAATTTCGCACACCCGGCAACATACGCTCTAAAGCAATCAACTCATGATAATGTGTTGCGAAAAGGGTCTTTGCTCCAATCCCATTTTCTTCCAAAATATATTCAATCGTAGCCCAAGCAATACTCAACCCATCCAAAGTACTGGTTCCCCGTCCAATCTCATCTAAAATTAGCAGGCTTTTAGAGGTAGCATTATTGAGAATACTCGCTAATTCATTCATTTCTACCATAAAAGTGCTTTGACCTGAAGCTAAGTCATCAGATGCTCCCACACGGGTAAAAACACGATCTACAATTGATATTTTAGCAGAAGCAGCAGGTACAAAACTCCCCATCTGGGCCATCAGAACAATTAATCCGATTTGCCGCATAAAGGTACTTTTTCCAGCCATGTTAGGACCTGTAATAATCAAAAGTTTGTCCTCCGACATATCCATATATACATCATTGGGAACAAACTCCTGCCGCGCTGCTCTCTCTACTACAGGATGTCTGCCACCCTTAATTTCCAAAACTCCATCTTCACGAATAATGGGCTTCACATAATTATAATCATAGGCCGCCTGCGCAAAAGACTGTAGCACATCAGCAACTGCAATCAGATTCGCATTTTCCTGCATTGCCTCCATACGTTTTTCCAATTCTTCGCGCACGTGCTGAAACAACTGATACTCCAGCTTATTGCACTTGTCCTCTGCCGAAAGAAGCATATCTTCCAATTCTTTCAGTTCCTGCGTAATATACCGTTCGCTTCCGGTCAAAGTCTGCCTGCGTGTATAGCGGTAAGGAACTAAATCCAAGTTGGATTTGGTAACTTCAATATAATAACCAAATACTTTATTAAAACCGATTTTCAAATTTTTAATACCGGTCTGTTCCCGCTCTCGTTTTTCCAATGAGGCCAGCCAATCTTTCCCACTAACTTTTGCTTCACGCAGCTTATCCACCTCAGCATGAAACCCGCTTTTAATAATACCACCTTCCCGAATTCCCAGAGGCGGATTATCCGCAATACTTTCATTCAAATAGATATACAACTCTTGCAAACAATCTATTTGTTGTGCAATTTGCAACAAAAGTCCGCTTTTGCAGTTGTTTAATAATTCTTTGATATGCGGTAGTGGATGCAGCGAACTGCGAATTGCCACCACATCTCTGGCATCTAAAGAACCGTAAGATATACGCGAAAGCAGACGTTCAATATCATATATTTCTTCCAAAGCGGTTCGCAATTCATTTCGCAGATAGAGATCTCCTTTTAACTCATCTACCGCTTCCAAACGAGCTTGTATTGCCTTTTTATCCAATAAGGGCTGCTCAATATAATGCTTTAAAAGTCGTCCGCCCATTGCGGTTTTTGTTTTATCCAACAATCCTAATAGGGAACCTTTTTTCTTTTTTTCCCGCATGGTCTCTGTTAATTCCAGATTGCGATGCGTAAACTGATCAATCACCATATATGCACCACCTGAAGTCGGTGTCAGTTTTTTAATATGGTTCAATGCATTCTTTTGCGTATCCAACAAATATTGAAGCAATGCGCCGGCAGCCGGAATTTCCGGTGAATTTCTCTCTATGCCAAAGGAATCCATGCTCAACACATGAAAATGATCCAACAGCAGTTTGCTTGCATTTGCCTGCTGATACGGCCAAGCGTCATAAGGAGTACAATAAAAACTGGCTGTAGAACTTTTTAAAGCAGAATCCAGATTGGTATTTTCCCGATTATACAAGATTTCTTTTGGCGCTATTCGATTAAGCAGATTCTGTAATGCTGATAAATCTCCTTGTTCTACAAAAAACTTTCCGGTAGAAACGTCTGCATATGCCGCGCCTAACGCCCCGTCTTTTTCATAAACAGAGAGGATATAACTATCCTCATTTTCTTTCAGCATCGCTCCATCTGAAACTGTTCCAGGGGTAATAATACGAACAATACCTCGTTCCACAATTCCCTTTGCCTGCGCAGGATCCTCAAGTTGCTCACAAATCGCAACTTTATATCCCTTTTCGATCAGACGCTGTATATATCCTTCGGCAGCATGATAAGGAACTCCACACATAGGTGCCCGTTCTGAAAGACCGCAATCTTTACCGGTTAAAGTAATCTCCAATTCCTTTGATGCAGTAATTGCATCATCAAAAAACATTTCATAAAAATCACCTAACCTAAAAAATAGCAGACAATCCTTATTCTGCTCTTTTATATCCAGATACTGACGCATCATCGGAGTCAATGCCAAGAATCTTTTCCTCCTGTTTCATTCGATTAATTTATTTTCTTATTATAGCATAATTCCCGAAAAATTGGCAGTAAACTTTTTATATACAACAAAAGAGTCCCTTCTTACTCAAGCGGGACTCTTTAAGGTTTAAATGGGTACCTGTGCATTTTATATTCTCATTTTGCCGGCCATTCAAATCTACTATTTACTAATATTTTCTTTGAGCTACAAACCAATTGGCAAGTACTCCATGGAAACCTTGCTTCTATTCTGTCCTTTCAGAATTACTTTATGTATGGAAAATATTGGGGTCATATTTTTAATAATTCTGCGGCATTTTTATAAAGAATTTTGCGCCTCTCTTCTTCACTGAGAGAAAGAGACATAAATCGCGCAAGCTCTTCTTCAGGATCCCACATAGGGTAATCAGTGCCAAACAAAACTTTTTCTACACCATGTTTATGAATCATCTCTACTGCCCGTTCTGGTGCAAGCATAAAAAGGGAGCTAGAGGTATCGATATAAACATTTGTTTTCCCAATTAAATAGGTTTCCGCCTCGTCCCAAGCATGATAGCCACCAAAATGGGCGCCAATGAATACTTGTTGCGGGAACTGCTTTGCCATAATTGCCAATCGTTTGGGTTGAGAATAAGTTTTTTGAGCATCACCCATATGCAACAAAATGGGGAGTCTGTTCGCCACACAACTATAGAGTTTTTGTGCACAGACTGCATCTATGTCAAACTGTTGAAAATCCGGATGCAACTTAATCCCGGAAAACCCCATGCGTATTACTCGTTCAATTTCTTCTTCCAGCCCTTCCATTTCCGGATGCAACGTAGCAAATCCGATCAGTTCCGGATGCTCCTGCATTTGTTCATAAATAAAATCATTGATATGCAGTACCTGTTTTGGGGTGGTTGCTACCGAATGCACTACAAAATAACGAATTCCTACCTTTTTATAACGTAAAAGATCCTGCACAGAACCTTTACGCTGCATAGGAATTGCATAAAAATCACCAATAGCATCCACTGCTTTTTCCCGTATCTTTTCCGGAAAAATATGTGCATGTATAT
>CAMEMG010000129.1:0-3318 GCA_945927325.1 uncultured Clostridia bacterium
CCTTTTCGCCATTCAATCGCTGCACAATCCCCTGCGTTACTTCCATACCCACCCGATATAATGCTTCCTCGGTGTTGGCACCAATATGCGGCGTCGCAATAAAATTTTCTAATCGCAATAACGGGTACTGTGGTTGGATCGGTTCATTATAAAACACATCACAGGCAGCACCCGCTATTTTCTTTTTGCGCAGAGCCTCCTCCAACGCGACTTCGTCTACTACTCCACCTCTGGCACAGTTAATCAGGTAGGCACTTTGTTTCATATGAGCTAATTGTTCTGCATCAACCAAATTATATGTTTCCTTGTTTAGCGGTGTACATATAAAAAAATAATCTGCTTTTTGCAAAACTGTCTTCAGATCCGCCGCATAAGCAATTCTTTTCCCATTGGCCTTTTCCGGAGTATAGGAAGGTGAATAACCATTTGCTTGCATTCCAAACCCATCACAGAGGATTTTTGCGGTTCTTTGAGCAATTTCACCTGTCCCCAAAAAACCTGCCTGCTTACCCATAAGCTCAATCCCCTGAAGCGCCTTCGGCGCATTTTGCTGCAAATACTGCCGCACATAAGTCAATTTTCTGGAGAGTTGAAGTGCTAAAGCCACATTCAATTCTGCTACTGACTGTGCATTGATATGCGGTGTGTAAAATACCTCAATGCCCCGTACCTGCGCTGAAGCTATGTCTACACCATCAGTTCCCGTCCCATGAATCCCGATTACTTTTAACGACTTCGCTTTGTCTATAAAAGAACTATCAATCCGAAGATTGCGCGTGAGTACGGCATCTGCCCATTCCAACTCTTCGTCCCGTTTTAATATGCGAGCATATCTCTGTAAAAATTCTATAGCAGAAGGATGTATCGATTCTTTCAAAAAAACATTTAGCATAATATAATTTTTGTTTTAACGAACCGACATGGCTCGGAAAAGAGCTGCTACTGTTTTTCCATCTTCAATTTCGCCTTCCGCAGCCATCTGAATAGCCTTTTCAGCAGGAATTGCCTGTAGCTCTAAAAATTCTCCTTCATCCGGCTGTGTAGCTCCTATGCGTTCGATTTTAGTATAATAGAGATGAATTGCCTCATCACAAAAGCCCGGACTTCCAAACACTTTTCCCAAATAAATAAAATGCTCACTCAAAGCACCGGTTTCTTCTCTTAATTCCCTTTTTGCACAAGCCAGTGGATCTTCTCCTTGTTCCAGCTTGCCTGCTGGCAATTCCAGCATAACGCGGCCACATGGATATCTATATTGCCTCACAAACAGAAAGCGCCCCTCAACATCTTCTGCCACAATGCAAACTCCACCCGGATGATTCACAACTTCTCTTTTGGAAATCCTGCCATCTGGCAATTCCACTTCATCCACATGTACTTTGAAAACCTTTCCCTGAAAAATTTCCTTTACAGATAAAGTTCTTTCCTTTAAGTCCATCTGTTCTCCGTCCTTTCATTTACCAAAACCAAAAAGCGACATTTTTCTCTGCCTGCCAAAATACTTTCCTTTAACTCCACTAAAATATTTTCTTTGCCAAAAATATCTGACAGATTATATTCCATGCTTTTTTTCGAACACATACACAATCGCGGATCATTGCAAAGCTTTTGCCGATAGAAATCACACCCACACGCGCGATAGCAAACTTCATATCTTCCTTCCGACAGCTTATTTACCTCCATGTCGGCAAAGGCCTCTGCCAGTGCCATAAAGAAATCTTCAATCGAAACAGCCTTTTTCGCACATTGACGATAAAGATGCAACGAATAAGAATTGCTGCATGCTTCCGCGCATGCCTGCAGGCGCTGTTGCCATTGCCCATCCGGCAAATCCAGCATATCTGCATAAATTTCCCACCATTCTGCCGTCTTCTTCATAAAAACTCTTTCAGACTATGGAAAGTTTCACCTTTCCGCCCTTCTGTCGCTTCCGCTGTCACCATGGAATTGAGCACAGCTTCCTCCGTAGCATCCGCAACGGCTAAAAATAATTGGTCTAATTTTTCTTCGCGTAATACATCCACCGTCAGAACATCGCTTTTTTCTTCTTCCATCCAGCGCTGAGCCGTTGAAAAACCAATAAATACTTCCCCACTGCCATGCCCGGTATAAGATCCCAAACGTGCCAGTCCAATCGGAACACGTCGCAGCAATCTTGTCAGTTGTCGGTCGCTCAAAGGCGCATCGGTCGCCACTACTGCAATAATGGAGCCCTTCTCTGGTTCACTGTGCTGCGCGAGCTTTTCCTTTATCTCCAAACCCAGCTGTTTTCCTTCAATGCGTAATTCTTCCAGAGAACCGAAGTTACTTTGCACCAATATGCCTAATGTATATTCTTTTTCCCCAATACGCAGCCTACGCGAAGCAGAGCCTATACCGCCTTTTAACCCAAAGCAGACCATACCTGTTCCGCCACCCACGGCTCCCTCATCAAATTCTTCACCCGCTTGAGCAATCGCCTGCCATACATGCTGCTGTGTGACCGCCCGTAGTGCAATCGCATTGATACGAGAATCGTTACATTCCGCCACAATTGGATTAATCGAGGTTACTTCTATTCCCTCCGCCCGACAACGTGTGAGCGTGTACTGTATCAACCCATCACTGACCAATCCCACATTTAATGTGTTCGTCAAGGCAATCGGCGTTTCCAGGCATCCCAATTCCTGTATCTGTAAAAGCCCTGTCGTTTTTCCAAATCCATTCAATACATGACAAGCAGCTGTCATTTTACATGTAAAAAGATTATCCTGCGCAGGCATCACAACAGTAACACCCGTTTGTATTTCTCCTTTCCGCAATGTTACTTGTCCTACCGTAACGCCGGGGACATCTGTAATCTTATTATGCGCGCCACAAGGAAAATGGCCAATTTCTATTCCAAAATCTCGGATACGTTTTTGTTTCATACTGTCTGTCTATTCAATTCTTCCATAAATAACGCCTGCATACGTTCAAGCAATGCTGCATCTTTTCCGCCTACTTTTATACCATCGATTTCTTCCACTGGCGCAAAGTTTTTCGTCGTACTCGCTACCAGGATTTCATCTGCCTGCATCATTTCCTGCAAGGTAAAAATTCGCTCTTCGCAAATAATTCCATTTGTTGCACACAACTGTGCCACAACCTTTCTGGTAATACCCGGCAAAATATATTCATCTAGCGGCGGCATAACGACCTTTCCATCCATAAACAAAAACAAACTGCTGTGCGCACATTCCGTCACTCGCTCTCCTCTATGGAATACCACTTCCTGACAATTCGCTTCTGCGGCCCGTTGTGCTGCCATCACATTGGGAATCAAATTGAGCGTTTTAA
>CAMEMG010000130.1:0-3304 GCA_945927325.1 uncultured Clostridia bacterium
TGCCGTCTTTTTCAGCAGTTCCCTGCTTCCTGCTTCGGGGCTTAAAATCACCCGATCAATTCCTTTTTGAGCAAAATTCGGTTTCAGATAAAATTTGGCATCGGCCAAAGCTTTTCCCGTATACCAAAGTCCTTCTCGTGAGATATATACCGGGATAATGTTATATTTTTTCTTGTCAGCATTCTCAATGAATTGCGTACCTGTGATAATAGAAACATCATGTTCCGCAGTTCTTCCGCCAAAAAACACAGCTAAATTCATCATTGTGCGATCCTCTTATTCTTCGTTATAGTTATCCGGCAGGTCGTTTTCAAAAAGTACGACATCGCCCGGCTTCAACATCTTTCCCATCTGAGCCGAAGCCTCTGCCAAAGATTTTACCACAAACACTCGCTCCATTGCAAAACCGGCACGTTCCAATCCCTCATAAATCGGGCGTGTATGCTTGGGCCCGACGAGAAACACAAAATCCGCAGCCTTTGCCATCGTTTCTCCAAACAGCCCATTTTCCAATGTTTCCCGTTCTCCCAACTCAATCATGCCCGGCGTGACTACAAATTTTCTGCCAGAAAAAGCCGATAAGACATCCATTGCCGCCTTGGCTCCTGCCGGATTGGAGTTAAACGCATCGTCAATTACCGTTACGCCGCCAGCACCTTTGATCAGTTGCAGACGATGTTCCACCGGTTGTATTTTAGCGATTCCGGCAGCAATCTGTGCTTCGCTCAGCCCCAATTCCAAAGCAATGGCTACACATCCTAAAATATTGAGCACATTATGTCTGCCCAATAGACGTGTAGTAGCTTCAAAACTCCCTTGAGGATATATTACTTTAAACGTACTACCCTGCTCAGAAACGGTAACTTCCTCCGCCCGAATATCTCCTTCGCCGTCCAGTGCATACAAAAATTTTCTGCAGACTGTCTGTTCATACAATTTTTTTGTATACGCTTGGTCATTGGGGAAAAATGCGCATCCATCTGCCGGAAGGCCTTCAATCAATTCGTACTTTGTTTTGGCAACATTTTCGATGCTTTTAAAGCTCTCCAGATGCTGTGGCCCTACCGAGGTAATAATTCCATATGCAGGGTGTACCAGCTCTACCAGTTCAGCAATATCTCCCACCTGTTTGGCACCCATTTCCGCAATAAACACCTGATGTTCTTCTTTTAACTGTTCGCGGATTACGCGGGTCAGCCCCATGGGCGTATTAAAACTGCTCGGAGGCACCAATACCCGGTATTTTTCTCCCAAAATAGTGCCTAATATAAATTTTGTACTCGTCTTTCCATAGCTTCCGGTAATTCCAATTTTGATAATATCCGGCCGCGCTTCCAACTTTCTTTTTGCATCATTGAAAAAATGTTTTTTTACCAATAATTCCAACGGCGCATTAATTGCATTCGCGGCCAAAATCAGAACACAGCTACCGGCAACAGCAATTCCCATAATCGGAGCGCTGCAATAAGCGCAGATTATTGCAAAGCCAACCAGTAAAACAGCTTCTGTAATTAGCATACGAATGACTCGCCAGGTATATTTCAACGGCAATTTCGCATTTTTTACACCAAATTGCAGCGGAAAGAAAATACATCCTCCCAGAAAAATCAGAGCCAATATGCCACCTGCAATATATGCCCAAAGGGAATGTGCTATAACAAGTACCGTACTCATAGCCACATACAAGACTGCCATTCCCAATGTATATGCAATGCGCGTGCCACCGAATTCTCCCAGCCATTTGACATATTCCCGCGGTTTATATCCCTCCAATTGGAATATATGGCAAAAATGGAATATCGTAATATAACAAAATGCCGCTGCAGCCAGCGTCAGGCACAGGGAAAGCAAATTCATTTTTCAACCTCCAGGAATACTTTTACAATTGAAATATAATGCGGATACTGATCCAGATAAGAAAAATGCCCGGCATTTTTCAACACAACCAAACCCGCATCCTTAATTTTCTTTTCCATGATCTTTCCATAACGCACCGGAGTGTCCTGATCATTTTCACCGTAAATCAACAAGGAAGGTGCCTGTATTTTCTTCAAATATGGCGTCAGATTCTGATTAACGACCTTAACAAAAGTTTGCCGCATAGTGCCGGAAAGCTGCTGATAATCCGACGATCCCGCATTTTTCACCCTTTTTTCCACATCTATTCCCAAATATCTCAATGCTTTACTCAGGCGCGGGCAAGCCAACAACTTTTTGCATAGTTTATAGGTGTATACCTTTCCGTAATATTTCAACCCTCTTCTGGGGCGTACTCCGGCCGCATCTGTAAAAACAATTTTTCCAACTAATTCAGGATTCTCTGCAGCCAACAGGATCGACACCCTTCCACCAAAAGAATGGCAGATAATATCTGTCCCTTCAATATGCATTCCACGGATAAATTCCACTACCCATTTCGTATATTCCGGTACGCCTACCGCCTGCTGTGGTTCTTCGCTTTCACCGAAACCGGGAAAATCCAGTGCATAGACCTTTCTATATTTGCTCATTTCCCGAATTACCGGCGCAAAACTGTCAATGCAGCCACCCCACCCGTGAAGCATCAGCAAAGGTTTTCCTTCCCCTTCTATACGGTAATTGATTTGCAGGCCATCGATTTCTATTTCCATGCTACTCCTGTATGCCGGCTATATCATGTTTCCACATGATCAGCGCATCTTCCTTGTTATCATAATATTTTTTACGCAGGCCTTCTTGCCGAAACCCGAAATGCTCATACATGGTAATTGCCGCTTTGTTTGAGCTGCGCACTTCCAAAGTCAAACCTTCCGCACCTCTGCTGTGAGCCTGTTTTTCCAGTTCCCGTAAAAACAGGCTGCCGTATCCATTTTGCCGCATGTCCGGGGCAATGCAGATCTTGCGGATATGCGCCTCATCCAAAACCACATTAATGCCCGCAAAACCGATTATTTGCCCTTCTTTTTCCATCACGTAGTAGAGATTTTGTTCACTGGCACAAATATCCAGCAACAACAATTCTGCAGTCCAAGGCGAAATAAAGCACTCTTGCTCTAAAGCATAAATTTCCGGCAGGTCATGTGCATTCGCTCTCCGAATTACGATTTGTTCCGTGTTCATTTTTTCATATTCCGTTCCGCCTGAGAGGCTACAAAATATTCCAATGCCGCATCATAAGCGGAAAACGTATTTCCCTGTTGCATCTGTCGGCAGGCAATCTCCGCCAGTGCAGATGCACGAACATACCGCAAATGCGCAGGCGCCGTTTGCGCTCCCGGCAGCTGTGCCACAATATCTGCCCCGTAAGCGTCTGAACCGTCTCCTG
>CAMEMG010000131.1:0-3280 GCA_945927325.1 uncultured Clostridia bacterium
CTCACAGGTGATAGGAACGAACAGTACCACACTGCATTGCCAAAGGTGGCAGCGCAAGCCGCCCTCTCAGGTGATAGGAACTAACAGTACCACACTGCATTGCCGAAAGCGGCAGCGCAAGCCGCATAATCAAAATCAGCGGGGCCAACGATCTTCCTTGCTCATGAGGGGCGCGAAGGGGGTGTGGGGCTCGGCCTGATACCAGTAGGCCACGCTGGCGACGTCATCCTGCCGCTCGAACAGCCCCCGGTAGCAGACGCCGATCTGCTGCACCGTCACCCGCAAATCGCGGTCGAAGCAGATGGGGTCCTGTATGTGCCAGCGGTAAAAGCCGCGCATGGGCGGGCAGTCGTCGTTGTGGTAGGGGTTGTGAATCGGTTCGTCGTGGGCGGAATAGTAGGGGTAGCCCAGGTAGGGGGTGCAGTAATTCTGCTCCACCGTTTTGCCGTTTACCTGATGGGCGAAACTCCAGGAGCCGCCGAAGTAATCCTCCATGCCCGTGCCGCAGATGGTGGGATACTCCCCATCGCCGTCGAGATAAAATTTCACTTCACCTTCGCCCCACCAGTAGCGCTCCAGCGTGGTCAGGGCGATATAGGTGCCCACATAGTGCCCCTTGCCGCGGACGCCATCCAGAATGACGTAGTCCTTCTGTTTTTCGGTGATGCGCTGCCGCCGCCACTGGGCGTGGAAATAGGCGATATCCTCGGGCAGGGCATCATACAGGCGGTAGTCCACCTGATAGAAGAAGGCGGGGATGGGGTTGACATGCTGATTTTCCAGCGTGATTTTCGCCTTTTTGCGGAACGGCATGGGGAAATAGAAGTTGAAGCCGCGATTGGGCACCACGGCCACAGGCAGGGAATTGACCAGGCACTCCCGCGCGAAGCCGCAGCAGAAGAGATCGCCCAGCGGGCTTTCTACCGAGGGCGTCTGCTCGTCATCCCAGTAGATGCGCAGCACCAGGTCGCGCAGCACATAGCAGTCGGCATCGGTCGTCTTGTTATCCACGGTGATCCAGATGTGGTTGATCTCCCCCGGGCCTTCCATTTCGGCCAGTGTCACGGTAGCGCCGGAGGGAATATCCTTCAGGCAGGGGCTTCCCTTGCGGGAGGGGCCCAGATGGCTGGCGGCCATGCCGCCTTTTCCCTTTTCACCATGGGGGTTTTCTGCATTGATGGAGCGGCAGCGGCCGTATTTGGGCAGAGCCAGACCGCCCAGACCGCCGGTAAAGGATGAATACATTGCTTGCCTCCTGATCATGGAATGCGGCGGCAAAGCCGGCCGCTTTTTTGTAACAGACATTGCCGCGCAGCGCGGACAAATGCCGTATGCATTTAGTATAAAAGGAAAAAAGGCGGAATACAAGAGGTGGGCAGGCAAAGGAGGGGCAAAAGTCCGGAGGCAGGCGGCGCCCTGCTCAGACGAAGTAAGACACAAAATGACAGACATCGACAAAAAAAGGAAAAAATTGCCGGTGCCGCAGAAGGACAAAAGGGGCCAGGCCCTTCCCGAGCGGGTTCGACGAAAGACAAAACAGAAAAATCATGGCGGAGCCCAGCAGAGAAATGCGGAGGGCGGATAAAACGAAAAAATCCCTGCACACCGGGCGGTGTGAGGGATTTTTTCTGTTTCCGCGGCAGAAGCGGCGTGCTTATCCCGCGGATTGCATGGCCTGGCGCAAACCGCCTTACTCGATTTCCACCAGCAGCTCGATTTCGCAGGCGGCATTGCCGGGCAGGGCGTTGGTGCCAATGGCGCTGCGCGCAGGCACGCCCTTTTGCTCGCCGAACAATTCCCGGAACAGGTTGGAGGCGCCGTTGATGACGGCGGGCTGGAAGGCAAACTGATCCGAGCAGTTGACAAAGCCCAGCATTTTGACCAGCCGCTTGATGCGGTTGAGGTCTCCCAGCTGCTCCTGCAGATTGGCCAGCAGGTTGAGGGCACACAGATAGGCGGCATGCTGCCCCTCTTCCAACGTCAGGTCGATGCCCACCTTGCCGACCACACTTTCCTCGCCCACCGTGCTGGCGCAGCCCGAGCAATACAGCAGGTGATCGCCAAATGCCTGCACAGGCGTATAGACGCCGCCTTTGGGCGGAGGCGGGGGCAGCGTGATTTCCAATTCTTTCAGCTTTTCATATACATTCATACGATACTCCTTGATTTTTCTGGGAGAAGAGTCCCTGATTTAATAAGTGAGCTTGCGGATACGGGCGGTGATGGGCCAGCAGTCGGTCAGGCGGCCGGACTGCACCACCAGCGCTTCGGGATACAAGGCCACCGTGGGGCAGATATGGTTGGGGATGACAAACAATTCATCGCCCACTTTGGGGCACTGCCCTTCGTAGCCGGGCTTCATGCGGAAAACCCAATGCTCCTCGCTCTGGGCGACGGGATCCGCAATCTGCTCCATGCCCACGATCTCGCCGCGCTCGGCATGGTCGGTGGAAATGCCTTTGCAGCCCAGATCCAGCGTAAACAGGCCGGGCTGGGGGCAGCTGACGACGCGGGTGAGCAGCGCAGCCGCCGGCGCAAAGGGCAGGTCGCGATAGGTATTGCCATAGCCGCAGTCGTTGATAAACAGCGTGCCCGGCGAAAGGAAGACATCCGGATAAGGCAGGTAGCAGGGGAAAGAAGGCGTGCCGCCCATGATCAGCACGCTGCAGTCGAGGCCATCGGCCGTGAGGCGGTCGCGCAGGGCGAAAATCTGCTCGCGGATAGGCTGTGCCAGCTGCAGGCGCTCCTGCAGGCTGGCCTCGGTGCGATGGCCGTCATAGCAGTGCAGGCCGCACAGAGCCAGGCCGGGCAGCTTTGCGGCCGAGCGGTAGAAGGCTTCCAGCCCGTCCAGCGGGACGCCGGTGCGGTGCATGCCGAGGTCTGCATCGATGAGCAGGCGGGTGCGGATGCCGGTGGCCAGAGAAGCCTCGCCCAGATCCTTCAGCTGGCCGAGGTCATCCCCGATGGCCCAGAAGCGCTGGCCGGGGAAGGCGATCTGCAGGCTGAGGAAGCGGGCGATGTTGGGCCCGATCAGCGGATAGGCCAACAGAATATCGCTGTAGCCCGCCTGTGCGGCCACTTCAGCTTCGGCGATCGTGGCGCATTTGCAGCGGGAGATGCCCAGCTCCCGCAGCAGCTTCAGCACCTGCGGGCATTTATGCGTCTTCATATGGGGCCAGAGGCGCTCGGCACTGCCGGCCATGGCGATGGCGCGGCGGGTATTTTCCAGAATCTGATCCGGATAAAAAACGAGTGCAGGCGTGATGCACTGCTCCGAACC
>CAMEMG010000132.1:0-3184 GCA_945927325.1 uncultured Clostridia bacterium
ATCCTTACCTTTTTGTATTAGTGCCTCTGTGCGAGTATCGATAGAAGAGGTAGCCTCATCCAGAATCATTACAGGTGGATCTGCTACAGCGGCTCGGGCAATAGAAATCAACTGACGCTGTCCTTGGGAAAGATTTGCTCCGTTACTGGTCAGCATAGTATCATAACCGTTGGGCAATCGGGTAATAAAATCATGAGCATTTGCTAGCTTTGCGGCAGCAATGCATTCTTCATCAGTAGCATCCAGATTGCCGTACCGGATATTATCCATTACAGTACCGGTAAACAGATTGGTCTCCTGCAGAACGATGCCCAGAGAACGGCGAAGATCTGCTTTTTTGATTTTGTTAATATTAATGCCGTCATAACGGATTTTTCCATCGGCAATATCGTAAAAACGATTAATCAGATTGGTGATAGTGGTCTTCCCTGCTCCGGTAGCCCCTACAAAAGCCACCTTTTGCCCAGGCTCGGCATACAGAGTAATATTATGCAAAACTATTTTTTCATCAGTATAGCCGAAATCTACATCATACATTCGCACATCTCCGGCAAGAGGTGTATAAGTTAACGTGCCATCTCCATGCGGATGTTTCCAAGCCCAAAAACCGGTATGTTCGCGGCATTCTTCAATTTCGCCTTCCGGAGTACGATGGGCATTGACCAGCGTAACATAACCATCGTCTACTTCGGATGGTTCATCCATCAATGCAAAAATACGTTCTGCACCAGCCAAAGCCATAATGATAGAGTTCATCTGGTTGGAAACCTGCGCTATCGGCTGCGTAAAGCTGCGCGAAAGTTGTAAGAAAGAAACAACAGCACCTAAAGTAATATTACTTACACCATTAATAGCGAGTAATCCGCCAACTATAGCTAACATAACATATTGCATATTACCTAAGTTAAACATAATCGGCATTAGAATATTGGAATATTTGTTAGCTTGATAAGTATGTTCGCGCAGTGTCTCATTCAGAGCATCAAATTCTTGTTTTGTTTTCTCTTCGTGACAAAATACTTTAATAACTTTTTGTCCATTGATCATTTCTTCGATATAGCCATTGGTGTTAGCAATGGATTTTTGTCTCTGGATAAAGTAAGAACCACTTTTCCCTGCTACCTTACTAATTACAATAAACATGCATGCCAATGTAACCAAAGTAAAGAGCGTCATCCATGGGCTGGTGAGCAGCATAGAGATAAATACTGTAATAACAGTAATAACGGAAGAAATGACATTAGGAATACTATTGGAAATCATTTGCCGCAATGTATCTGCATCGTTGGTGTAATAACTCATGATATCGCCATGGGTATGTGTGTCAAAATAACGAATGGGCAGAGTCTGCATATGCGCAAACATGTCATCTCGGATTGTTTTCAAAGTACCCTGAGAAACACCGAGCATAATTCGGTTATATAAGTAATTGGCGATTATACCAATCAGATAGATGCCGGCCATGACCAGGATGGAGCGCAATAATCCGCTGAAGACAGGATTGCTTTCCTGCAGCAATGGCAGAATATAGTCATCGATTAAGGTTTGTAAGAATAAAGAGCCGGCAACACTGGCCAATGCCGAAAGTACCAGGCAGATCAGAACGACGATCAATTGCAGTTTATACGGACCAACGATATATCCAAATAAACGTTTTACAGTTGCCATATTGACTTTAGGCAGCTTAGGCTTACCGTTGTTTGTTGTTGCCTTATTAGAGGGCTTGCTCATTTTCTGTACCTCCTTTCATCTGAGAAGTATATACTTCGCGGTAAATGTCGCTTTCTTGCATCAACTGTGAATGGGTTCCCTGCCCGACGATCCGTCCGCCGTCCATAACCAGGATTAAATCGGCATCTTCCACTGATGAAATACGTTGAGCAATAATGAATTTAGTGGTCTCAGGAATTTCTTCACGGAAGGCCTTGCGGATAAGTGCATCAGTGTGCGTATCTACTGCGCTAGTCGAGTCATCTAAAATGAGAATCTTCGGTTTCTTGAGCAATGCTCGAGCGATGCACAGACGTTGCTTTTGACCGCCGGAAACATTGGTGCCACCCTGCTCAATATGAGTGTCATAACCATCTGGGAATGCACGAATAAAGTCATCGGCTTGTGCTAATTGACAGGCGTGGATAAGCTCCTCGTCAGTGGCTTCGGGATTTCCCCAACGCAGGTTATCTTTAATAGTGCCGGAGAAAAGTTCATTTTTTTGTAATACCATAGCCACTTCATTACGAAGTGTTTCGATGTCATATTGACGCACATCCAATCCGCCTACTTCTACGCTTCCCTGTGTAGCATCATATAATCTGGGAATCATTTGCACTAAAGTGCTCTTAGAGGAGCCAGTACCACCTATAATACCCACTGTCGCACCGGAAGGGATTTGTATAGTTACATCCTGCAGGCAAAGCTTATTGGGGTCTTTTGCATAACTGAAGCTTACATCACGAAAAGCCACAGAACCGTCTTTTACAGTATAAACAGGATTTTCAGGATTCTGAATATCGCTTTCTTCTTCAAGAACCTCTGCAATACGTTCGGCAGAAGCCTTAGACATTGTAATCATGACAAACACCATAGAAAGCATCATCAGGCTCATAAGGATACGAGTAGCATAAGTTAACATACTGGTTAACTGCCCGGTGGTCATGCCAAGCGCAGAATTGTTACCAGAACCCACAATCAACTGGGCGCCAAACCAGGAAAGCAGCAATGTACAGGTATACATGCAAAACTGCATTAAGGGCGAGTTAAATGCCAATATCTTTTCGGCTTTAATATAGTCGTTGTAGATATTTTGAGAAACTGCATTGAATTTCTCTTTTTCCTTCTCTTCGCGGACAAAACTTTTTACTACGCGTATACCATGTAGATTCTCCCCTACCACACTATTAAGATCGTCATAACGTTTGAAGACTCTTTCAAATATCGGGTAAGCTTTACTCATAATCAGATATAATCCGATACCCAGGATAGGAATGATCCCTAAAAAGATCAAAGCCATTTTTGCATTCACAGAGAATGCAGCGATAAGAGAAAAAAGAATCATGACTGGTGCACGCACAGCCATACGGGTACTCATCTGAAAAGACATCTGTACATTTTCAACGTCAGTTGTAAAACGCGTGATCAAACTGGAAGTTGAAAATTTATCGATATTGGAAAAAGAATATTCTTG
>CAMEMG010000133.1:0-3175 GCA_945927325.1 uncultured Clostridia bacterium
GATCCTCCTTCTTTTTCTTTTTCTTTTTCATGATTCTTTGTGATGTTCCCGCAGGAGATTTCCGCGGAGCTCTGCGTCTGCTGGCCGTCCACTGCACCGCAGGCGATTTCCGCGGGGCTCTGTGTCTGCTGCCCGCAGGTTTTATCACCGCAGGCATCCCCCTGTTTCTTTCTGCGCCCTTCCCGCCAGCGCAGGCGCAGGGCGTTGCTGACGACAAACACCGAGCTGAAGCTCATGGCCGCCGACCCCAGCATGGGCGAGAGTTTCAGCCCAAAGGCGGGGTAGAGCACACCCGCCGCCACCGGAATACCGATGATGTTATAGAAGAACGCCCAGAAGAGGTTTTGCTTGATAATGCGCATGGTCTTGCGCCCCAGGGCAATAGCGGATACGCAGTCGCGAATATCATTTTTGATGAGCACCACCTGCGCGCTCTCGATGGCGATATCCGTGCCCGCGCCCACGGCCAGCCCAACGTCTGCCTCGGTCAGTGCAGGGGCATCGTTGATGCCGTCCCCCACCATAGCCACCACCCGGCCCTGTGCCCGCAGGTCGGCGATGACGGCGTGCTTCTGCTCGGGCAGCACTTCTGCGATGACCTGCTCGATGCCCAGCTGAGTGCGCACCGCTTCCGCCGTGCGGGCATGATCGCCGGTGAGCATGATGGCGCGGATGCCCATCTTCCGGAGGGCGGCAATCGCTTCGCGGCTGGTCTGTTTGGGCAGGTCGGCCGCCGCGATTAGCCCGATGGCCCGGCCGTCGGCCGCAAAATACAGGGGTGTCTTGCCCTGCTGCGCCAGCTGCTCCGCCGCTTCCCGCAAGGGAGCCGTATCGACGCCGTTTTCCTCCAAAAATGCGACATTGCCGCCCAGGCACAGCATTTCTCCCACTTTGCCCGAAATGCCCCGGCCGGGCTGGGTGCGGAATTCCTGTGCCGCTTCCGCTTCCACCCCCTGCTCTGCCGCGCAGGTCAGGATGGCTTCAGCCAGCGGATGCTCGGAGGGTTTTTCCAATGCCACCGCTATCTCCAACAATTTTTTTTGTGCGGTCTGTACCGCCGCTTCCGTAAATGTGGGGTGAGGCTGTTCTGCCGTGCCGCCTACGGGGGCGGCTTGCACCGCCGCTTCCGTAAATGCGGGGTGAAGCTGTTCTGCCGTGCCGCCTGCGGGAGCGGCTTGCATTGCCGCGATCCAATAGGGGGCGGCGATGACGTCCGTCACCTGCGGCCGCCCTTCGGTGAGCGTGCCTGTTTTATCCAGCACCACCGTATCCACCTTGGCCAGCTGCTCTATGGCTTCTGCCGATTTGATGAGGATGCCCCGGCTGGCGCCCGCGCCCGTCGCCGCCATGATGGCCACCGGCGTGGCCAGCCCCAGCGCGCAGGGGCAGGAAATCACCAGCACGGCGATGGCGCAGTTAAAGGCAAATTCAAAGCTGCTGCCCGAGATCAGCCAGGCAGCCAGCGTCACCGCTGAAATGCCCATCACCACCGGCACGAAGATGCCGGCAATGCGGTCGGCCAATTTGGAAATGGGTGCCTTGGAGGCGGCTGCCTGCTCCACCAGGGCGATGATGCCCGAAATGGCGGTATCGCCGCCCACCTTTTCGGCGCGCATTTGGAAATAGCCGCCGCGGCTGACGCAGGCCGCGGCCACGCGGTCCCCCACCGTCTTTTCTTCGGGGACGGATTCCCCGGTCAACGCCGAAGCGTCGATGGCGCCGTGCCCCTCCACGATGATGCCGTCTGCCGGGATGCTCTGCCCGGCGCGCACCACCAGAATATCGCCCACGGCAATCTGCTCGGCCGGGATTTCTACTTCCTGCCCGTCGCGCAGCAGCGTCGCCGTCTTGGGCGCCAGATCCATCAGCTTGCTGATGGCTTCAGTCGTCTTGCCGCGGGAACGGGCTTCCAGATATTTGCCCAGGGAAATGAGCGTCAGGATCATGCCCGCAGCCTCAAAATACAGATCATGCATATACTGCTCGGCCAGTGCCGGGTTGCCGTGCCCCAGCCCCCAGGCCATGCGGAAAATGGCAAATACGCCATAAGCCAGTGCCGAGCCGCTGCCCACGGCGATGAGCGTATCCATATTGGGCGCGCCGTGCAGCAATTTGGAAAAGCCGCTCGTAAAATACTGCCGGTTGAGCAGCAAAATGGGCAGCAGCAGCAAAAACTGGGTAAAGGCATAAACCACGCTGTTTTCCGCGCCGCCAAACAGGTGATGCAGGAAGGCAGGCGCGGGCAGCATATGGTGCATGGCGATGTACATGAGCACCGCCAGCAGAATGCAGGAAGCGATCAGGCGCTTTTTTGCCTGCTGCTGCGCCTGTTCGGCCAGCTCTCCGGCGCTCTGCGCAGTGCGCTCCTGCCCCGCTTCCCGCAGGGTGGCGCCGTAGCCCGCCTTGCGCACGGCAGCCGCAATCTCCCCGGCGGAGAGGGTCGATTCGTCAAACTCTGCTTCCAGCGTATTGGTGAGCAGGCTGACCGCCGCCTTGTGCATCCCCGGCAATTTGGCGGCCGTCTTTTCTACCCGCGCCACACAGGCTGCGCAGGTCATGCCGGTAATATCAAACGTCTTTTTGACCATTTTTTACCCCTTTTCTTGTGGTTTTACATTTTTTCCCGATGCGGTTTTTTCTGCCGCTGCAGGATTTTTCATGATTGATGCGGCCGGTTTTGCCGTCGCATCCATCGCATAAATATCATTCCCGCCTGTTGCGGCCTGTTCAGCCATCACAGAATTTTTTGCGGGCCCGTACCCCGCAGGCGACATTTCATTTGCCGACAGGTTTCGACTGTTTCAGACTTTGCACGACGCTTGCCGACAGGTTTCGACTGTTTCAGACTTTGCACGACGCTTGCCGACAGGCTTCGCCGCTTCTCCTTTTTCAGGCGGCAGGGCTCCCATCTGTTCTATTTTGTGCCTGCATGCCGCATTTCTTGCATTTTTTCATGGGTTTTGTGCATTTTTTGCCTTACCGCCTACACAGGCGATCCAGCAGCCCTTTGCGCTCCCAGGGCTCGCAGGTGATCTCACCCACGGTATAGCCCACCTGCCGGAGGACCTCCCGAATCTGCGCAGAGGGGATCTCCTGCTCGCTGAGTAGAACCGTCTGCCCCTGCCGGTGGGAGGAGCGCACTTTTTTGACGGGGAATGCCCGCCGCAGCGCATCG
>CAMEMG010000134.1:0-3135 GCA_945927325.1 uncultured Clostridia bacterium
CTGCACCAAAAATTGCTATATCTTTCATTTTTTAATAAGAGTTTTGAAATTTGCTTTGGCATGATAAACCGATTCCTGAGATATATTTTTAGGAGTTTCAGTGAAGCATGACATAATATATAAGAATGGAAAATTGGAGGAACATTATGAAGGTATACGATGCCGCGAATATTCGGAACATCGCTGTTGTTGGGCATGGCGGAGATGGAAAAACCACTCTGGTAGAATCATTTTTGTTCGATTCCGGCGCTATAGAGCGCAAAGGCAGAGTTGAAGATGGTAATACGACAACTGACTTTGATCCCGAGGAAGTAAAAAGAGGATTCTCATTAACAGCAGGGCTTGCTCCTGTAGAGTGGAAGAATGAAAAATTTAACTTTATCGATACTCCCGGATATTTCGATTTTGTCGGCGAAGCCACTCAGGCTTACGCGTTGGCGGATAGCCTGCTCATCGTATCCAGTGCAGCTGCTCGCTTAGAAGTTGGGGCAGAAAAAGCATTTAGCGCGGCTAAAAAGATGGATAAACCGGTTGCTTTTGTTGTCAACCAAATGGATAAAGAGCATGCACACTTCGGTAAAACAGTTGCTCAATATAAAGAGAAATTCGGTTCCGGCATTACTGTTGTTTATATGCCGATCATGATAGACAGCAAATTTGCAGGCTATATCAACATTCTGGAAAATAAAGCTTTCGTGTTCGAAGGCAAAGGCGTAAAAGAATGCCCGATCCCTGAAGAGTTCGCAGAAGAAGTTGCTACTTATCGTCAAAATCTGGTAGAAAATGCTGCTGCCAGTGATGAAGCTCTGTTGGAAAAGTTTTTTGCCGGCGAGGAATTGAGCCAGGCAGATATTTTTAAGGGATTGAAAACATGTGTCGCTTCTCGTGACATTTTCCCTGTATTTGTTTGCTCTGCCTTGGAAGATAAATGCGTCCGCGAATTGATGGATGGATTGATTTCTATCATGCCGACCGCAGCAGAAGCCCCAGCTGTTTCTGCTGTTAACAGCAACGGTGAAGAGATAGAAGTTTCTGTTGGAGATACCGGTGCTTTTGCTGGGCAGATTATGAAAACGATCGCCGATCAGTTTGTTGGAAAAATCAGCGTTGTGAAAGTATTGCGTGGCAGTATAAAGCAGACTTCTGCCATTTATAACGTAAATGCCGATAAAGCTGAAAAGTTTGGCAATTTAACGATCATGCGTGGTAAGAACTTAATTAACGTTCCGCAGGTAAATGCAGGAGATATTTTCGCTCTTTCTAAATTGCAATATTCTTTTACCGGAGATACCCTGACAGATGTTTCAGATAAAATTCGTTTCTCCGCATTGGAATTTGGTGAACCCTGTATCTCTCTGGCAGTCAAAGCTAAGAAACAAGGAGAAGAGGAAAAAGTATTTTCCGGCTTGCACAGACTGGAAGAAGAAGATCCCACGATTACAGTTACCAAAAACAGCGAGACTGGTGATATGCTCATCAATGGCATGGGGGAAATGCATATTGAAGTCACCTGTCAGAAACTGAAAAATAAATTTGGCGTTGAAGCAGCTTTGCGTGATCCGAAAGTTGCCTATCGGGAAACAATTAAGAAAACAGCTGAAGCCGAAGGACGGCATAAAAAGCAATCTGGCGGTGCCGGTCAGTACGGTGTTGTACAGATTCGCTTTGAGCCTATCAAAGACGGTAGTGCAGATTTTGAATTTGTAAACGCGATTGTCGGCGGCGTAGTTCCTAAAGAATTTATTCCTGCAGTAGAAAAAGGTCTTCGCGAAAGCATTGTACACGGTGTGTTAGCCGGTTATCCGATGGTAAATTTGCGCGCTACATTATTTGATGGAAAATATCACCCTGTAGATTCCAAAGAAGTCGCGTTCAAATCAGCCGCACGACTCGCTTATAAAGCGGCTTGCGCTAAGGCAGAACCGGTTTTGTTGGAACCCATCGGCAAAGTTAAAGTATTGATTCCTGAGGAATATACGGGAGATATTATCGGGGATATGAATAGGCGTCGTGGTCGTATTCTGGGAATGAATCCTAGCGAAGATGGACAAATGGTAGAAGCAGAAGTACCTATGAGTGAAATGGTAAAATATGCAACTGACCTTCGTTCCATGACACAGGCTCGCGGTAGCTTCAGCATCGCATTTGAACGGTATGAAGAAATGCCGGCTCAAATGGCTGCCAAGGTAATTGAACAGGCCAAGAAAGATATGGAAGAAGAGTAATCTTCAACACAGAACTGCCCTGCCTTGATTGGTAGGGCAGTATTTGTATAAAGGAGAATTAAAATATGATTAAACATGTTGTATGTCAAAAATTTGCAGATAAGCAAGATGCACAGCAGGCAGCAGAGATGCTGCGTGCATTAGTAGGTGTAATTCCTTCTCTCAAAAGTATGGAAGTGGGGATCGATTTTCTGGGATCAGAGCGCTCTTATGACTTGGTATTAATCGCTGAATTTGAAAATGAAGAGGGCTTGCATGCCTATGATGCGCATCCGGCTCACGGGGAAGTTCGGAAATTTATCCGTGCTCATCGTACTGGAACGGTCAGTGTAGATTTTTACTGTTGAAGCAATTCTATATGCAGGTAAACTGGAATTTTCATACACATTCTACTTGGTGCGACGGCAAAAATACCATAGCAGAAATGGCACAAGCTGCCCATGAAAAAGGATTTTCCGCACTCGGTTTTTCTGGACATGGGTATTGCCCGATTTCTCAGGAATACTGCATGACTCCTGAAAACGAAACAGCCTACCGTCAGGAAGTAATCGAACTACGGGAACGCTATCGAGGTGTTATGCATATTTATCTTGGCCTGGAGCTGGAAGGACAGGATCAGCGATTATTTCCTCCGGGACAGTACGATTATCTGATTAATTCCGTACATTATGTAGAAGCCGGAGGAATTTACTATCCTATGGATGAGTCTGCAGAAACTTTGCAAAAATGTATTACTGAAGGTTTCGGCGGTAATCCATATAGACTGATCGAAAAATTTTTCCAGCTTTCTGCCGAATCCGCTTGTGCAAGAAAACCGGATATCATTGGTCATTTTGACCTTGTGACGCGTTATAATGGGGCAGGACTGTTTTTTGATGAGCAAAGCAGGAGATATCAGGGGATTGTATTG
>CAMEMG010000135.1:0-3090 GCA_945927325.1 uncultured Clostridia bacterium
TTTTCAAATTCTTCTGAAGCCTCCTGTCGGAAAGCAGCACTGTGTTTCTGCTCAATCTGTTCGAAAATATCGTTGACAATGCGCTTTCCAGCATCAGTAATCTGCAGCAATACCATACGTTCATCTTCTGCGCTGCGCTTTCTCATAATCAGACCGCGCTCTTCCAATCGTTTGCAAACACCGGCCATATTTCCCTTGAGAATTCCAACCATATGGCTCAATTCGCCTACCGTATACGCTTGCCCTTTATTCAATTCCAGCAGAATATGTAATTGATTCATCGTCAACTCATACTGCAAACATCCTACAGCAAAAAGCGCATCTACACTGGCATGAGAAATTCGTTCCAGATCCAGCATCATCGCAGCAAATTCCGGCGCTCCAAACATATTTTCCTCCACATTATATACTTTTAATAATTTATTCATATTTTATTACTTTTTGTGATGCAAGTCAATTTGTTTTACCTCGCTTTCATTATGGAACCGTTTCTTTTCGTATTGCCTTTTTCAGTCAAAGTATAGTATACTGAATACAGAAGAAATTTGATTGGAGGTTTTATCCAACATGTATAATCAACCGTGGAAACTTGTGCAAAACAGAATTCGGGGTGCCGGCGGCAGAGAAATTGATAAATTCCGTGGCATTACGCCCCCTATCGATGATGAAACCGGTTCCGAGGCATGGATTGGCTCGGTAACCAGAGTTGAAAAACCGCCGGTTGGCAAGCCTAATTATGGCTGCAGCGAAGTCATTCTGCCCAACGGCAAACAATGTTTCCTCTTCGAGGCAATCGAAGCCGCTCCCGAAGAAATACTCGGGCAAACTCATATGCAGAAGAACGGCACCGGCCTCGGCATGTTAATCAAATATCTGGATGCGCAGCGGCAATATGGCCTGCAATGCCATCCTACACGCCCTTGGGCCAAGAAAATGTGGAACAGCGATTACGGCAAAGAAGAAAGCTGGTTTGTAATCGGCACGCGTGACGACACCACTGAACCCGCTTACATTTTGTTGGGCTTTAAAGAAGGTGTCACCAGAGAAGAATGGGAAAAATACTATTATCAGGGTGATTTGAAGGCTCTGGAAAATCTTTGCCACAAAATTCCCGTTCATGTTGGCGAGACCTATTTTGTAGGCGGCGGCTGCCCCCATGCTTTGGGAGAAGGCTGCTTTGTCATTGAAGTGCAGGAACCGAGCGATATTACACTTGGCGCATTGCCCATGCGGGAAACAGCCAAATTGTGGCATATTGATTACGGCGAAATTACACCCGAAGCCGAAGCTGAGTATAACGAGCGTCTGCTTGGTGCTTATGTCTATGATGGCTGTACTTATGAAGAAAACCTGAAACGCTGGCGCATTCCGCGTAAAATTTTCCGCGAAGGTGCATGGGGTACTGAATCTATCGTCATCGGCCCGGAACAGACCTCCTTTTTCTCTTTTACAGAATTGACTGTTAAAGGCGAAGCTCCGATTCGCAACACCGGTTTCCCGCAAGTAGCTATCGTGCTGGAAGGATCCGGAAAGTTAGTTTACGATGGCGGAGAAATGGAAATTTCCAAGGCGGATGAGTTATTCTTCCCCTATCACATCCCCAATCATCGCGTAGAGGGAGATGTGAAATTAATTCTTTGCCACCCCGAAGGTGTTACCTATTAAAAACAAAAAGCGGTAAAGGGGCACAGCCCCTTATATACAACGCGGCGCAAAACAGCCCGGACACTTGAGTGTCCGGGCTGTTCGTCTGTCATGCCGAGCCGCAGGGGGCGGAGGCCAAAGATGAGCGCGTACACAAGGCTTTCCTCTGTATAAAAGCGTACTAACCCGTCGAATAGATTCCCCCTGCATTGTCTTCCGACTCTGCAAAAAGCGCAAAGATATCATGTAATGTAACTATCTAAAAATTGGCGCCGTTTGGGTGCTTTTAAGAACTTGCGTTGTGGGTTTTCATCTGAATAAAGCAAGGGCAGTAAAGAAAATTTGAATCATTTTACTCCGCCGGAACTGAATATGGGCAATGTCCAACGCTATCCGTAACAGGTGCATAACGAAGAAAGGAAGGCCTGGTAAAAAGATATAATGAAAAATAATAGTTGAGTTAACAAAGGATTGATCATATAATAATATTTTTTCTATTAAAGAGTGAAGATAATTTTTGATTTGGTTTCAGTAAAGGAGGACTCATTATGGCTACCAGACCTGTTTATGTACCTTATGTTCGAGCGTCTTTTGCGCAGGTATATTCGCCTGAATTTACCTGGAATGGCGGATTTGCGGCTTCGCAAAAGCAAAAGAATATTACAGCACTGCATGCGGCACACCGCAAAAGATTCCCGGAGAGCATAATCCTGGAGATTTCATCGAAGTCTTTGCAGGAAGCGGGAGTAAAGTTAAGTGCCTTTAACTTGAACAGATTCGTTCCGGAGCTGGAAGCCAGCATTCCGGTTGAATGTGTTTTTCAAGGAGGAAAGATATTTGCTGCCAGAGGACCTTATACAGATCTTTACAACGTATCCCCCAGAGATGCGAAACGGGACCCACGCTTGAAATCCAGTGGCCTATTAAAAGAGCTTTTTCTTTGATGGCAAGGAAATGCCCCTTAATCCTAAGACGGTCTTCTATAATTGGCTTTATATCAATGCCGTGTTGGAAAATCCACTGCTTGCCGCGGAGCTATTAAAATATAATGCTTTTACGGATATCGAATTTAATCCGAAAAAAAGTATCAACTGCCAGGCAAAGGCAGCGGCGCTATTTGTCGCATTGTCCAGACAGGGTAAAATAGAACAGTGTAGGGGCTTTGATTCTTTTTATCAAATAATGAAAAGTGAAAATCGATAAATATCAATTTGCCGGGCGGTCTGCACCGCTAATGCGGCTATCCCCTTTGGATTTGCTGCCAGCCAGTTTGAAGAATGTAAAGAAAAGGATCCTCTGTATGCATCACCATACTGAGGATCAACTGTTTTACACCCCACCATTTTTACATCGCTTTTTTCATTTATTTGTACAAAAAAAGCATCGCCGACGAATATTCGCCGGCGACGCCTCTTTTGGTTTTAGCACTGGCTCGGATTTTTTCAT
>CAMEMG010000136.1:0-3033 GCA_945927325.1 uncultured Clostridia bacterium
GGTAGAACTTTTTTCTCCGGAACCTACACGCATGGAGGGTGCGGTAACGTTTTAGGCGCTGCTGGAGTTGATTGCGCAGGGCAAAATTACCGTACGTCAGAATGACATTTTTGGAGCCATAGGCATTTATCGCAGACAAAAGGAACACAACAAATAACATGGAAAATGAAAAAATTATAGGCGCTGTAGAAAATATTCTTTTTATGGCAGGAGAAGCGATAGAAATTGCGGAATTGGCACAGGCGCTGGGGATTCCAAAGGAAGAACTGCAGCAAATCTTGCAGACGGAAATGAAAGTACGGGAAAAAGGCTCCGGTTTGTTGCTTAAACAATTTGCAGATCGAGTACAGCTGTGTACCCGGCCGGAATATGCAGAACTGATTATTGGACTGCTGGGCGAAAAGAATGAAGAGGCATTGTCGCGTGCTATGCTGGAGACCCTTTCTATTATTGCTTATCGCCAGCCGGTGACGCGGGAAGAAGTCGAGCGTGTGCGTGGGGTAAACAGCAGCTATACGATTAATACTCTGCTGGAAAAAGATTTGATTTATGTGGCAGGCAGGAAAGACGCGTTGGGACGCCCCAAACTATATGCGACCAGTCAGGCATTTTTGCGCTATTTTGATTTACATTCTCTGGAAGATTTGCCGGAACTGAAGGAAGAAGAAACGGCAGAGGAACAGCTGGATTCGCAAGAGGAAATAGCAGAATAAATAAATGAGAATATGGAAAAAATACCCATAGCAAGGAGAGTAGCTATGGGTATTTTTTTATGGTGTATAGTTGGGGTGCTGGCTATATTGTTGCTGGGTACATTTCGGCTGGAAGTTTATTCTTTGACAGAAAAAAAGGGAACTGTAAAATTGAAAGTATATTTTTGTGGGATACGGATATATGCAGCATTGTATTATATTTCTATGCGGCATTATATTTTCCCGCACATCATACAGATAAAAAGAAACAGTTTTCGCTACCTTTCCTTACGTGTGGAGCAAGAAGATATCCGTAAAATTATGAAAATCAGCCCTCGTACGTTTTTCAAGGGAATCAAGCGGCTGCAGGCTAAAGTGGTATTGGGAGTAGGCGATGCGGCTTGTACTGCTTTATCTTGCGGCGCTTTGGAAACAGCAGCCTGGAGCGCAATTCGTATTTGGCAAATGCCGCATACAGAGCTGCAGGTTTTGCCGGATTTTGAAGAGACAGGGATAAATCTTTTGGTAGAAGGTATATTTTGCCTGCGGGTTGCAGAGATTATAGCTATCATCATAAAAGAAATGAGGCGTAATTATGCATCCAATTGAAAATATCTTGAACATCACAATGAGTGAATTAAAGGAAATGGCAGATGTCGATACAATTATCGGAAAACCCTTTGTAACTCCGGATGGACAGACGATTGTTCCTATTTCCAAAATCAGCTTTGGATTTGTCAGCGGCGGTGGAGAGTATCATGCGTCTGCAAAAGCGGAAAAAGAAGTTGCTGCAAAAGAATACCCTTTTGCGGGAGGTAGCAGTGCGGGCATCAGTATATCGCCGGTAGCTTTTATGGTTTCCGGAAAGGAAGACCTCCGTTTAATGACTGTTTATAACCGGACGATTACCGATAAAATTTTAGAACAGTTGCCCGAAATGACAAAGGAACTGAGAAAAATGATTGGCAAAAAAGAGGAGGAATGCAAACGTGGAAATAAGCAGAGAAAAGAGATGGAAGAAATGGATATGTAGTCTGAGTCTGCTACTCTTTATAATTGTATGCACGATATCCGGCAGAGCATATGCTTTGCCGGATATTCATGCGCAGGCATATGCGCTTGTGGAAGCCAGCACAGGGAGGCTTCTTTTGCAATTCAATGCCGGAGAACATTTGCCCATGGCCAGTACAACCAAAATCATGACCTGTATTCTGGCTATCGAAAATGGAAATCTGGATACGATTGTACAAGTGCCGGATGAAGCAGTTGGGATAGAGGGCTCTTCGATTTACCTGCAATATGGGGAAACAATTTCATTGCGGGAACTGTTATACGGACTGATGCTGGCCTCCGGAAATGATGCTGCCGTTACCATTGCCGTGCATATTGCCGGCAGTGTTGAAGCTTTTGCAGAGATGATGAATCAGAAGGCGGCGGAGATTGGTGCCGTCGATACGCATTTTGTGACGCCCAATGGCCTTCCGGATGAAAATCACTATACAACAGCCAGAGATTTGGCTTTGATCTCTGCTTATGCAATGCAAAATGAAACGTTTCGACAGATTGTGGGAACATCTTCTATGGATTTGACACAGGATGATGACTCTCCTGCACGTTACCTTCGCAGTAAAAATAAAATGCTTTATCAGTATGATGGAGGCAACGGCATCAAAACGGGATATACCAAGGCCGCGGGCAAGTGTCTGTCTGCCGGGGCTTTGCGGGAAAATATGCAATTGATTGCCGTTGTGTTGAACGATGGAAATATGTTTGAAGATTGCTATAAACTTTTGGATTATGGCTTTGAACAGTATTCAATGCAGAATGTGGCACAGCAAGGAGAAGAATTGGGAGTGCTGGGAGTACAGAATGGTGTTGTTGATCAGGTAAAAATTGCAGTAAATGAAGAGATTGCCTTGCCTTTACAGCCGGAAGAGTATAAAATTGTAGAAAGAAAGATTAATTTGGTTTCTCAAGTGCAGGCGCCGGTATATTGCGGTATGGTAGTGGGCAGCGTGGAGTTCTGGCTGGAAGGGACGCTGTATGCTGCGACAGATATTGTTGCAACACAGGATGTCGCAGAGAATACCTATGAATATAATCTTTCAAAAATAATTGAGAAGTGGGTCGGATGATGTGCTGTGCGTGTAATACATCCGACGGAGGTATGTATGCGCATTGCAAAATTTATGGCGGCGGCAGGCGTCGCATCCAGGCGGAAATCGGAGGAGCTGATCCGTAAAGGAGTTGTACGGGTTAACGGACGCTTTGTGTATGATCCGGCTACGAATGTGGATCCGGAAATCGATCAAATTTATGTTTCGGGAAGAAAAATCCAAAT
>CAMEMG010000137.1:0-3018 GCA_945927325.1 uncultured Clostridia bacterium
AAAGTGCCGGGTACAGCAAAGGCAGAATTGGTATTGACTGATCCGGATGGCAAGGAACAGCGTCAAATGATTTGTCAATATAAAGAAAATGGTGGCATTTTAATGGGAATGTTCAATACGAACGATTCTATTCGCAGTTTTGCAAAAAGTTGTTTTAACTACGCATTAAGCGAAAAGAAGGATCTTTGGTTTTCGGCAAAAGATACAATTTCCAAAAAATATGATCATACGTTCAAAGACATTTTCCAAGAAGTTTACGATAAGGAGTTCAAAGCGGCGTTTGAAACGGCAGGAATCACTTATTTCTATACTTTGATTGATGATGCAGTGGCCAGAGTAATCCGTTCGGAAGGAGGATTCATCTGGGCCTTGAAGAACTATGATGGCGACGTAATGAGCGATATGTTGGCTACAGCTTTTGGCAGCTTGGCTATGATGACTTCCGTATTGGTATCGCCGGATGGGAAATATGAATTTGAAGCAGCGCATGGTACGGTGACTCGACATTACTATAAGCATTTAAAAGGGGAGGAAACTTCTACCAACTCAATTGCTACTATTTTTGCCTGGAGTGGCGCGTTAAGAAAGCGCGGAGAACTGGATCATAACCAGGAACTGGTGGATTTTGCAAATAAATTGGAAGAGGCAACCATCGGCACGGTCGAGAACGGTATTATGACCAAAGATTTGGCATTACTTTCTACTCTTGAAAATAAAAGAGTCGTGAATACGCATGAATTTATTAAACAGGTGAACAAGCGGCTTGTAAAGCTGTATGAATAAAGAGAGGCAAAATAAACAATGAAACTTTACGAAACTTGGCGAAATATGGCTGACATGCAGACCACGCCGGAAATGCAAATGGCTTATTGGAATGAATACTTTGCGGCAGAAACAGAAAATTATAAAAAGATTCTTGCCGAACATGATCATACTTTTTCCGGTTCGCTGGCCGAATTAGCCCAGGTTTTTTCCATGGAACCTGCTGTATTCTGTGGATTTATGGATGGCATTAACGAAAGCCTGAAAAACAGTTATGAAGTTGAGGAATTAACCGAAGAATCTCCGATTCAGTTGGATGTGGATTTCGAAAAGCTTTATTTCAACATGCTGGAAGCCAAAGCAAAGTGGTTATATACTTTACCGGAATGGGAAGAAGTATTGCCGGCAGAAAAACGACAGGAAATTACCAGAACCTGGAGAAAATCCAAACAGATTATTCATGATGAACCCAAAATCGGCAGAAACGATCCCTGCCCTTGTGGAAGTGGCAAAAAATATAAAAAATGTTGCGGCAAAGATGCATAAATCATGTTTGCTTTTCAGCAGGCTTTTTAAAGAGGCCTGCTTTTTTTGCTATAAAATAGTAAATCAATGAATCAAGCAGGTATTTACAGTTACTTGGCGAATTCTTATTTACATAGAAGGTTTTTCTGTAATCAGATATGGAGGAATAAAAAGTGAATGCAAAGCAACGGGTAATCGCCGCTATCAGGCAACAGGAAACGTCAGAAATCCCGGCCGGATTTTCATATCATTTTCCTAAAGGCAATGAGAAAGGCCAAGAAGGAGTGAACGCCCATTTACGTTTTTTTCAAGAAACAGGTGTGGATATTTGTAAAATTATGAATGATAACCGCATCCCGGTAATGAGTCATGTGAAAACCGCAGAAGAATGGAAGGAAATTCGTTCCTTTCGCATGGAGGAGACTTTTTTTCAGAATCAGCTGGAATTGACCTCTGCATTACTGGATAAAATGGGTTCGCAGGTATTTTCTCTAGGCACGTTGCATGGAGTGGTTGCAGCCTGCCGCCATGCAACCAGTGAAGGATATACTTACGGAGAAACAAGAGAACTGATGTGCACACATTATCGGGAAAACAAACAGCCGATTACTGATGCTTTTCGCCGTATGGCAGATGCTTTAAGCGAAGCAGGGCGTAAAATGATTCGCTTGGGATTGGATGGCGTAATGTATGCTTCCCTTGGGGCGGAGCGTCAATATTTCTCAGATGAAGAATTTGCAGAATTAGTGGCCCCGTTGGAAAAGCAAATATTAGATGCCATCCGTCAAGAAGGAGGATATGTCTTTTTGCATATCTGTAAAGATAATCTGAATATGCAACGCTACCAAGGCTATGCTGCTCATGCAGATGTATTTAACTGGGGAGTCTATGAAACAGATTTTCCTCTGGAAAAAGGGCGTTCCCTTTTTGAAGGAAAAACAGTCTGGGGTGGGCTTAGCAATAAGCACGGTGCTTTAATCGATGGGCCATTAGATGCGATTGATGCGCAAGTAGAGCAGGTAATCAATCATTATGGGAAAAAGGGGTTTATTTTAGGGGCTGATTGTACATTACCTACCGGCTTGGATCATCAAAAAATCGCCAGAGCAGTATCGGCAGCACATAAAATATCATATTAAATCCTGCACATGCATTTCCGCGTGAAACCTCGATTTTATTGCAGGAGATGCAAAAGGTAGTGGAAAAATATTCAGAAATTACCTGGTTATATAAAGAGCAGAAAGTTTAAACCTTTCTGCTCTTATTTTTTACATTTCTTTTTCGAAACCGGAAAGTCCATAGTTTGTAATCTGTAAAATTAGTTCGGCCATTGCCCGAGCCGATTTAGTTCCACCATCGGCTAACCACTTTTGTATTAAACCTACACTGCCTTCAATTGCAAAAGCATAAATATATTCTGCATCCTCTGGGGCAAGAGCTTTGTTAATAGTCCAAGCAGCAACACATTGATCGCGGACTATACGCATTACCTGTTGACGAAAATGATCATCCCCACTATCTCCTAAAAGAATCGTGCAAATTTTTGCATTTTGCTTGATATAGGTAAAGATTTGCTCCAATGCTTCGACGGAAATATCTACTGTGTCAGAGAAGGCGTAGTCTCCTAAATATTGATTAATATCGTCAATCAATTGCTGTTCAATGGGATGTAACAAATCATACTGATCTCGATAATGGGCATAAAAAGTTGCGCGATTGATATATGCGTTT
>CAMEMG010000138.1:0-2973 GCA_945927325.1 uncultured Clostridia bacterium
GGGCCGGCAATGGTAAACAATTTCGCTCCTACACCCAACACATAACCTTCTGCCTTAAATTCCAATGCCGGAGATACAACCGAGTTGGAAAATCCGGTAATGGGAACAATGCTGCCTGCGCCGGCAAAATTGCCAATTACATCATATACGCCAAATCCGGTCAACAATGCCCCCAGAAAGATCAAAGTAATACTGGTAAAAGCACCGACCCCATTTTCATCTAAATGCAATGTATATTGTGCAAAGTTGCGCAAGGCCTGCCCCAAAGTGCAGATTGCACCTCCTACAAAAAATGCGCGTATACACTCGGATACAACTTTGGATTTCGGCATTTCTTTTTTTACATAGGCATTATAATTGCCCATTTTAAGCTGTTCTCTGATATTCATTATGCCTTTTTTTCACCTCTGGCAGCAGCCGTATTTTCCATCTGCTGTGCACGAATTTCCGGCTGATTGGGTACTTCCTTACCGGAAAGATCGTCCAGTGGAATCTCCTTATATTCTTTTTCGTTCTGCATATTCGACTCCTCATTGCAAATACTTTTCTTGTTGGCTATTGTGCGCAAAATTTTCTCTTTTATTCTCTTTTTCCGCCCTTCCGACGTTGCCGCGCATTGAAAAGAGCTATAAAAAATGCTAAAATAAAAAGAATCTTTTCAGATTGGAAGTGACGCTATGATTTATTTGGATAACGCTGCCACTACACAACCGGCTTCTTGCCTGCAAGCATTGTTTGCGCAATATTGCACGGAAAGTTGGCACAATCCTTCCGCTATGTACTTGCCCGCAGTTCAGGCAGAACAGAAATTGGATGCTGCCCGCACATTGCTGAAAAATATCATTCATGCACAGGAAGCTATCTTCACTTCCTGCGGCACAGAAGGTTCCAATACCGTTATTTTCAACGGTTGGCAGAAACGCGGCTCCACCAAACGCCATTTTATTACTTCCGCCTATGAACATCCCTGTGTTTACGAATGTTTTCGTCAATTGGAACAGCAGGGGCATCGAGTGGATTTTGTCAAAGCCGGAAAAAGTGGCATTATTTCGCCGGAAGCTGTGGCAGAACTGGTTTGCGAGGATACCGCATTGGTAGCAATTATGCATGTCAACAATGAAACCGGTGCTGTCAACGATATCTGCGCAATTGCAGACGCCGTAAAAGCGAAAAATCCTCAAACATTGTTTTATGCGGACGGTGTTCAGGCTTTCTTGCGTGTTCCATTTGATATGATGGCTTCCAAAGTGGATTACTATACCGCCAGTGCTCATAAAGTGCATGGCCTTAAAGGAACCGGTATTCTCTTTTTTAAAAAAGGAACGCCTCTTAAAGCTTATCTGCTGGGCGGAGGGCAGGAAAATACCCTGCGCAGCGGGACTGAAAATACGTTCGGCATTCTCGCCTTTGCAGAAGCCGCGCATGATTTTTTACAAAACCATGCTCAAAAATTAGCGCACATGGCCCAATTAAAACATATGCTCTGCACCACCCTGATGCAGGCAAAAGGAGCTTACTGTATCACGCCCGAATGCTCTGCACCACATATTCTCAATATGGCCTTCGAGGGCATGCGCGGCGAAGTATTGCTGCATTTATTGGAAAAGGATGGCATATGTATTGCCACCGGTTCTGCCTGTTCTTCCAAAAAACGCAGCTTCCGCGTTCACGAATCGGTCGGGCTCAGCCCTGCTCTGGCAGAATGTGCTGTTCGTTTTAGTTTTTGCCCGGATAATACACCGGAAGAGATCCAATATACCGCTCAAAAAACCATTGCTGCCCTTCAGAAGTTCCAGGGCTTTATAAGGAGATAACCATTATGACACCTATGCTGCTCATCCGCTACGGAGAAATTCACCTGAAAGGACAAAACCGTCCTTTTTTTGAAAAAGTACTGCTGCATGCTATTATTGCTTCCGCTAAAAAATTTGACGGCTATGTCGATAAAGGGCAGGGGCGCTACTATTTGCGCAATGTAAAACCTCAGGATATGCCGCAGGCAATCAATGCCATGTCTAAAATATTCGGCATCTATTCAGTCAGCCCGGCCATGGAAATGGAAAAGGATTTAGAGATTATTTTTCAGGCTGCTGCAGATATGGCCTGCAGGAAATTAAAATCCCTGGGCAAGGAAACAGCCACTTTCAAAGTGGAAAGCAAACGGGCAGATAAGCGCTTCCCCATGAACTCCATGACGCTTTCTGCTGAAGCCGGCGGCTACATTCTCGAACATGTACCCGGTTTATCAGTGGACGTACATCATCCTGACTTTACCGTCTATATCGAAGTACGCGAAAGTGCTTTTGTCTACACCGATATTGTCATGGGCAGCGGTGGCATGCCTGTAGGCACCTCCGGCAAGGGAATGCTGTTGCTTTCCGGTGGCATTGACAGCCCGGTTGCCGGTTATATGATGGCCAAGCGGGGAATAGCTCTGGAAGCAGTCCATTATCACAGTTTTCCTTATACCAGCGAGCGTGCAAAGCAAAAAGTCATAGAACTGGCCCAGGAGCTTTCTGCTTATACCGGTCCTATTAAAATCCATATGGTGCATTTTACAGATATTCAGATGTCCATTTATGAAAAATGTCCCGAAGAACAGTTGACGCTTATTATGCGGGTTTTTATGATGCGCATTGCCGAAAAAATTGCCAAAGATCGCAACTGCGGTGCACTGATTACCGGAGAGAGCTTAGGGCAAGTGGCCAGCCAGACACTTGCTTCTCTGACTGTGACTAATTCCGTGATCGATTTGCCCGTATTCCGTCCGCTTATCGGCATGGACAAGTTAGAGATTATGGATATCGCGAAACGCATTGATACCTATGAGACTTCTATTCTGCCTTATGAGGATTGTTGCACCGTCTTTGTTCCCAAGCATCCCGTAACACATCCTAAACTGGAAAAAATACTCAAATCAGTTAAATTGTTGGATTCAGAGGCATTGATTGCCGATGCACTGGCAAAAACCGA
>CAMEMG010000139.1:0-2910 GCA_945927325.1 uncultured Clostridia bacterium
ATTGATGGCAATTTTTAATGCCTGATCCTTTGGGTATCCATATGCACCTGCAGAGATCAGCGGAAAAGCTACAGTTCTACAATCGTGTGCTTTTGCAAGAGCCAGAGATTCGCGGTAGCAGGATTCAAGCAAAGCTTCTTCATGGTGCTTTCCATCCCGATAAACAGGGCCAACCGTATGTATTACATATTTTGCAGGCAAACGGTATCCGCCTGTAATTTTTGCTTTACCGGTTTCACATCCGTTAAGAGTCCGACATTCCTCTAACAATTGAGGACCTGCGGCTCGATGAATACTGCCATCTACGCCGCCACCGCCCAAAAGGGAGTTGTTGGCAGCATTTACGATAGCATCTATTTTCATTTTTGTAATATCATTTCTTACTATTTCAAGCGGCATAATAAACTCCTTTCTACATGATAGCAATGAGAGTTCCTATGAAAGGTATCCAGATACAAAATTAATAAAAATAGCGCATGATTTTTTTGGAAACAGGATTTTCTGGTGGCAAATCACAAATCGCCTGGATCGCCTGGCGGGCATCGTCGGGGTAGATAATCTCTTCCATATAATGCAGAGCTGCTGCTGCCGCTTTATAAAGCGGGGAAGCATCTCCTCCATGCTTTTCAATCAATCGGGCAGGGGCAAGAAGGCGTTCTTCCGGTTTGAGTTTCCTTTCCGGGCTGGCAGCGTTACGGGCAACGCTATCGACAATAGAAGCATTTTCAAATTTATTTCGGGCATTTTGAGAAAATTGCTGCTGTTCTTCCGGGTCGATATGATATTCAAGGCATAAAGCGCGATCAATTTGAGTATAGAAAAGATCCAGCTCTCGCGCAATATCAGGATTACAGGCTGCCTGTGCATAGGATTGAATTCCTTTTTCAGCTCCCAGGTAAGCAATAATCGCGCTGGAGGCATTGTAAGTATATATTTTGCGCAGCATCAACAGCGGAAAGTCTGCTTCTGCACGAATACCTCGCAGAGAAAGCATCCAACTTGGTGCTTTAGTGGAATCTACATGCAGCACCGGATAATTTTCGCTTTCAATATTCAATCCCTCTGCCTGCATGGTAGTACAAAAAACAGCAGCTGAACAAGCACGTTCCGCAAGAGGCAAACCCAACAGAGAAACAGGCACGACAGCGTTTTCGCAAACTATGACAGGCGTAGTTTCAGGAAGTTTATCTGCCAACCAATCGGCTGCTGCTGGACAATTTTCACCACGGACACTGACAAGTAATGCATCACATTGCGCTAATTCCTGTAAACAGGCAGGATCTGTTGTATGCAAAGCCTGATATCCTTTAATTTCTTCTTGTGGCTTTTCATCAAAATAGCGAATAAAATAGTGTTTTTCATTCTGAAGGCGGGCAATCAGTGCGGCGTCCCGATCGATGAAGGTGAGGCGAGCCTGATCATGAAATAGACGTGCCAAAAAACCGCGGCCTGTTTTACCTGCGCCTAAAATGACAATCTTTTTTTCTGTTTGTTCCATAAAAATCCTCCTGTAAGACAGTGGTGAATAGCGTTTTGCACGGATAACCCATTGCCTTCTGGTTGAAGAAAGAATGCCGTAAAATTTTGATACGGCAAGGGTTAGTTTTATTGTAGCGAAAAGAGAAATACTTCGCAATCTCTTCCGGAAAATCGGAGAAAGTTTCATTTGAAAAATGGAACATCTTGGGATATAGTTATAAAGCGGCAATGCTGATCTGCAAACCCGGAAATTATAAACCGGCTTTTGGTTAATAGATTGTATAAAGAATAAATTTGTTGTATAATAAAATACAAACTGTGAACAGGGAGGAAATCTATATGGCTCGCAAAAAAAAGCAGACAGCTCCATCGCGTAAAAAGCAGAATACTGCCAATGTAGCCGGAGAAGTGACCGGTATTTTGTTGCTGGCTCTTGCACTTTTGCTGGCTGTATTCATCTATTTCTCCTATGAAGCTCCGCTTGCAAAGTGGAGTAGGGTAGCAGTCTTTGGCTTATTTGGCATTGGCGGGTATCTTATACCGTTGCTGTTTGCCGGGTTGGGAATATTGTGTATTGTCAATGTTGAAGTACATCGCCGAAACGTAATGTTGGCAGGTGGCTTTTTTTGGCTAATGCTTTCTTTTGTGGAATTGTGTGTGTCGCGTGTGTATGCGGCTGATGCAGTCGGTTATTTTTCATATCTTGGACACTGCTTTTCCAACGGCACAAAATTGTCTGGCGGTGGAATTTTAGGGGGAATTTTATCATACCCAGCAGAGCGCCTGCTGGGTAAAGTAGGCGGTTTGATTCTTTTGGGAGCGGGTATGCTTGTATTGGCAATGTTGATTACCCATTTTTCCATTCGCGATACGGCTACTACGCTGGGTGCCAAAATTAAAGATGCTTCTTCTGCTGCTGCTGTGGCACGCCAGGAACGGGCACAGCGTCAGGTACATTCCATTAAAGAATCTGTACGGGATGTCGATACGCTTTACGAAGAAGAATTTTCGGAGATTGTGCCGGAACAGCAAAAGGATGAGGAAATCCGGCGAGAGAACATCAGGCGCGAACGTGAAGCGGAAGAACAAAAGCAGAGGGAAATGCTGCTGGAGCGCCGGCAAAAAGAAGCAGAATTAGAGAAAAGGAAACGGGAAGAAGAACAACGGCATACAGATCGGTCAGTTCACAGCGCTGCAGCAAAGCAGGAAGAAGATCTGCAACTGCTGCACCATGAATTTTCAAAAACTTTCCCTGCGGCAGATACGACGGAAGCGAAGCAAATTCAATTATATCCTGCGGAGACTTCCAAAGAAAAATATTTTAAACATGCAGGTAAACTTCGACCTAAACGTGGATTGCGCCGCAAGGGCAATAGCAATCAGCTGATTGTTCCTCCAAAGGTAAAGGATCCTTTGCAGCAACAATTAGCA
>CAMEMG010000140.1:0-2888 GCA_945927325.1 uncultured Clostridia bacterium
GGCCTGCTTCCATTGTAAAAGAATTGTTGGAAAATGCCATAGATGCGCATGCCACAGCTATTTCAGTTTCTATTACCGAAGGTGGTGTTCGGGAAATACGAGTGTCGGATAATGGAGAAGGTATTGCTGCAGAAGATATGCCGTTGACAATTGTAAAACATGCGACCAGCAAAATTTTTACACTGGAAGATTTAGAACATATCAATTCTATGGGATTTCGCGGAGAGGCTCTGGCAAGTATTGCTGCAGTTTCTATGTTGACGATTAAATCACGCCAGGTAGATAGTACATATGGCAGTGAACTATATGCACGCGGCGGTAAAGTGGAATATATCCGCAAAGCAGGATTAGCTGATGGAACAACAGTAATTGTAGAAAATTTATTTTATAATACACCGGCGCGGTTAAAGTTTTTAAAGAAGCCGGGAGCTGAGGCTTCCTTAATTTCAGATATAATTGCGCGATTGATTTTGGCAAACCCGCAAATTTCATTTCGTTATACTGTTTCAAATAAAGTGATATACCACAGCCCTGGGAATGGAAAGCTGATAGATGCGATTTATAGTGTTTATGGTTTTGAAATGAAACAGGCGTTAATTCCTGTGGATTTCCGGTTTAATCAGATTTATCTGCAGGGATTTATTGGGGCGCCCTCTAATACTTTTAAAACACAGAAATATGGCACATTATTGGTTAACAATCGTTATGTAAAAAATATATTTGTACAACGAGCAATACAACGTGCTTACGGAGAACGTTTGCTGAAAAACAGTTATCCATTTTATGTATTGAACTTGGTTATGCCAACAGAAGATGTGGATGTCAACGTACATCCTAACAAATTGGCTGTTCATTTCAGAGATGAAAATGAGTTGGAATATGTGCTGGTGAATGCTGTGGAGCAAGCTTTACGTACGGCGCAAAAGCCGCCGATATTATCTCTGGAAAAGGAAGAAGCCAAAAAGAAGGATGAAAGGAAAGATAAAGATATAGAAGAATCTCCTTTTACAGTTGAACAAGGTGATAAGTCCATTAGATCTTTTGGTGATATCCCCCGACCGCAACATGAGCATAATAATATTAATAGCCATATAGAGATGGAACAGCAAAGGGTGCACAATTCATCTGCAAAACCAACGATTTCTTCTAAAGAAAACCAGCAAATTGATGAAATTCTGCGTATTGCTTCAGAAGTTGATTTAAAAAAGCAACCGCTTTCATTGCATGAAGCACCAGTTTATGTATCGGACGATACGCTAAAAGAGTTTGACATGACGTTTGCGCGTATTAAAAAGAAGGAAGAAGAACTTCAAAAAAAAGAGGAGAAAAAACAAGCACTCGATATGTTTGCTGATCGAGTGGATTTTAAAATTATTGGTGTTGCATTTAATACATATATTATTATAGAATGCGGGAATACATTGTATCTGATTGATCAACATGCCGCGCATGAAAGGAAAATATATGACGGTTTAATGCATAATATAGCTGAAAGACCAATCAGCCAGTATTTACTATCTCCAATACGGGTTGAAATTACCGCTGCTGAGCGATTCTTGCTGTTGGAAAATCTGGAAATTATTTCTGCACTGGGTTTTTCTTTTGAAAGAATTGAAGAAACCTTTTGTGAAATTATTGCTTATCCTCAGATATTGGGCGATACAGATATTCGACAGACATTACAGGATATGATAGGAAACCTGGAAATGGGAGACACTTCCATTCAGGTACGTAAGGATAAGATTGCAAAGGGTGCATGTAAACGAGCAATTAAAGCAGGAATGCAGATGTCAGAAAGTGATATTCGGGATTTGGTGGAAACAATACTACAGTCGAATACGATTCCGCATTGCCCGCATGGACGGCCTTTAGCTATTGCATTAACTAAAATACAGTTGGAAGACGGGTTTAAGCGGAGAGTCTGAATGAAACAAAAAGTTGTTTTTATTACCGGGCCGACAGCGGCAGGAAAAACAGATATTGCTATTGCAGTAGCAAAATATTTGGGCGGGGAGATACTTTGCGCGGATTCGATGCAGATTTATAGTGAAATGCATATTGGAACCGCACGGCCCCTTACAGAGGAGCAACAGGGAATTCCTCATCACTTATTTGGGACAGTAGCACCAAATCAGGCCTATAGTGTAGCACAGTACCAGGCAGAAGCGCAAACAATTTTGGCAACACTTGCAGAAAAAAAGGCCCTTCCCATTGTAGTAGGAGGGACAGGCCTATACTTAAACGCATTGCTTTATGATATCGATTTTACACAAACGGAGCCAAATAGATTGTTACGGGAACAATTATCCAGAGAATATGATGTTCCAGGCGGTTCGGAAAAACTATATGCTCGTTTGAAACAGAAGGATCCTGATGCAGCACAGCGTATCCATCCGAATGATAAAAAGCGCTTGATACGTCGATTGGAAATTCTGGCTACGGAAGAAACGCCGGCAGTTTATGCATTTCGTGCACCACAGGATAAATATGAAACCTTGGTAATCGGAATTAATAAAGAACGACCCCACTTGTATCGAGATATTGAGATAAGAGTTGATCAAATGATGGATAGAGGTTTGGAGCAAGAGGTGCGGACTATTTATCAAAAATATGGAGCAAATATTACTGCTTTTTCTGCAATCGGTTATAAAGAATTCCTGCCTTATTTTGGTGGGGAGGCTTCTTTGGAAGCTACAGTGGAGTTGATAAAGCGCAATACACGCCGTTTTGCAAAACGACAGATGACATGGTTCCGCCGAGAGCCTTCTATCCATTGGTTTTTTGCAGAATCTTACAAATCTTCGCATCAAGAAGCAGAAGAAGTTTTGCGCTGTATTCAAGAATTTCTTTTAAAAGAATAACTGGTTGTAAAATGTTATATATCGCTA
>CAMEMG010000141.1:0-2834 GCA_945927325.1 uncultured Clostridia bacterium
TACAGTTGCAGCTCAATTACATTGACTGGGAGAGCGACAGTGTGCAATCCCGCAAATGCTATGAAGTCGCCCGGAAACACGGCAAACCGGTGATTGTAATGGAACCGGTAAAAGGCGGTGCACTTGCTGGACTTTCTGAAGAAATTCAGGCGATGTACAAGGCTGTCAATCCCAACCTTTCCATTCCCTCCTGGGCAGTGCGGTTTGTCGCTTCTCTGGATGGACTGGTAACAGTGTTGAGCGGCATGTCTTCCCTGGAGCAAATGCAGGATAACCTCAGTTATATGAAGGATTTCCATCCGCTCAATGAGACAGAGCGTGCGACTATCGCTAAAGCAGTGGAAATCCTAAACAATACGCCGACTGTTCCTTGCACTGCTTGTAAATACTGTGTGGATGATTGTCCGCAAAAAATCAATATTCCCGATATTTTTAAGGCATTAAACGGTTATCGGGTATATCAGAACTCAGCGAAGGAAACTCCCCGTTACCAGGAAGCTACGAAGGATGGCGGTGCAGCCAAAGATTGTCTGGAATGCGGATTATGCGAAAGCCATTGTCCTCAGCATTTGGAAATCCGCGAACTGCTCAAAGAGGCATCTTCCATTTTTGATGCTTAATTACCAATGATCAATAAGTAAAAAGCCCCCGGCTATAAGCCGGGGCTTTTTTATTTTCGCTTAATGATGGAACAGGCGCATTCCTGTAAAGGCCATGACCATATTATATTTATCACATACCTCGATTACATTATCATCTCTGACCGAACCGCCCGGCTGTGCCACATAACTTACACCGCTACGACGGGCACGTTCAATATTATCGCCAAACGGGAAGAAAGCATCGCTTCCCAATGCCACGCCGCTAATCGTAGCCAGATAAGCTTTCTGCTCCTCTTTTGTGAAGGGCTGCGGCCGCTCTGAGAAAAGAGCCTGCCATTTTCCATCTGCCAATACATCTTCGCTTTCATCGCCGAGATAGACATCAATTGCATTATCCCGATCAGGGCGGCCTACCGATTTCAGGAAAGGAAGTTCCAATACCTTCGAATGCTGGCGCAGGTGCCAGAAATCTGCCTTATTACCGGCCAATCTCGTGCAGTGGATACGGGATTGCTGCCCTGCTCCCACACCGATTGCCTGACCGTCCACCGCATAGCATACGGAATTAGACTGTGTATATTTCAGCGTAATCAATGCTACAATCAAATCGCGTTTTGCGCTTTCCGGAAGCTCTTTATTCTGTGTGACAATCTTTTCCAACAGTTCTGCATTGATTTTGAAATTATTTCTGCCTTGTTCAAAGGTAATACCAAAAACCTGTTTGCGCTCTATCGGATCCGGTACAAAATTGGGATCAATTTTGACAATATTGTAGGAACCGTTACGTTTCTTTCCTAAAATTTCCAATGCTTCGGGCGTATAATCCGGCGCAATAATGCCATCGGAAACCTCTCTGCGAATCAGCTTTGCGGTAGTCGCATCGCAAGTATCGCTCAACGCAATCCAGTCCCCGAAGGAGGACATGCGGTCTGTCCCACGAGCACGAGCATAAGCACATGCCATCGGAGAATCATCCAACCCCTTTACATCCTGTACAAAGCAGGCCTTTTTCAATGCATCGCTTAAAGGCAAAGCCAGAGCAGCAGAGGTAGGGCTGACGTGTTTGAAAGAAGTAGCTGCGGGAATTCCCAATGCTTCTTTTAACTCTTTGACCAGCTGCCAGCTATTAAAAGCATCCAAAAAATTGATATAACCCGGGCGTCCGCTAAGGATTTCAATGGGAAGCTCGCTATTGTCATGCATATAAATGCGAGCGGGTTTCTGGTTGGGGTTGCAACCGTATTTCAATTCAAATTCCTTCATCGTTTTATTATCCTCTTATTGATTTTTATTGAGCAATCTGCTCTCTGTTTCTCCGGTTTCCAGATCCACAAATCTGGTATAAAGCGAAATCTTATTTTGCGCATTCAACGAATTCCAAATATCTTCCGTGAACGCATCGAGATCCGACTGGATCGCCACACGCCGGGGTTCCCCTGTAAAGGTAGGAATCGGATTGCCATCACAATTATAGGTATGAATAAAATGCCCAACGCCTGCCAAGGCCGCATAGGAATACGTATAACGGTTACAAGCACTGCCATTGGCATCTGCACTTTTCAGGATGCTCATTTTATAAGAGAAATCTCCTGCCTCAAAAGTCAACATACCACTGATGCGCGGGGTAAAATTGGGACCATCCGGCTCAAATTCTCTTGTTTCCAAAGCCTGTTCAAAGCTGCGCCCTTCCGCCAATGCTGAGTAGATCGTATCTGTCTGATTGCCATTGGTGACGATCAGCTGATTTTCCCATACACGCACCGGAGAATAAATAATCAGCGACGGATCCTCAACTTTAGATTCGTCAAAAGGATAAATCGTCACTTCTTTCCCCTGCTCTACAAATACGCGGTTGCGGCTGTTTTCGCTTCTGCCCATAATAAAGTAAGCAATTGCCGCTTTTTTACCATTTTCGGTCTTGCCGATGACAATACCTCTACCCGGATAAGCGTTATCCCGCAACAGGGCGCCAAGATCCTTTCGTTCGTAAATATTCATACCTGTCTCCTCTCACACACCATTGTTTACCGCATCTATAAAAAAAGAGCAATCTAATTTTTCCCAAAAAGATTGCCCAGACGGTCGACCTGTTATGCCTTCTGCTCCCCCATGGTATCCCATGCTTCCGTCAGTCACAGAAAGTTTTCTTTGATTTTATTGTAAAAGAAAGACATATTTTAGTCAAGCATTTGCGGGGAAAATCTTATATTTGTTCCAAGAGGGCATAAAGCG
>CAMEMG010000142.1:0-2799 GCA_945927325.1 uncultured Clostridia bacterium
TATCAGAGAGAGCGGGAAATGCTTTCTCCCTATGCAATGCTTTGCGAACAGACGCGTGGGCGCATGGTACCTATTCCGGAAAGTGATATGCGAACAGAATATATGCGGGATCGGGATCGTATTATTCATTCCAAAGCTTTTCGCCGGTTGAAGGATAAAACCCAGGTGTTTATCAATCCGGAAGGCAGCCATTATCGTACACGGCTTACACATACACTGGAGGTGGCGCAGATTTCCCGCACGATAGCGCGCTGCCTGGCATTGAATGAGGATCTTACAGAGGCTGCGGCATTAGGGCATGATTTGGGCCATACACCGTTTGGTCATGCAGGAGAAGCGGCAATTACGCAATTTTATCGTGAGAATGGAATTAACGCACAATTCCTTCATAATGAACAGAGCCTGCGCGTGGTGGATAAATTGGAAAATGGCCGCGGATTGAACCTGACATTTGAGGTGCGGGATGCGATTTTAAACCATAAAAAAAGCACAACACCGGTTACTTTAGAGGGTATGGCTGTTAACTATGCCGACCGCATTGCTTATTTGAACCATGATATCGATGATGCATTGCGGGCAGGCATTATTACTGTGGATGATTTACCAAAAGAATGCATAGAAATATTGGGGCGCAGGCATAGTGAACGAATTAATACCATGATTAGTGATATTGTCATGCATAGCTTGAATCAGCCTGTCCTACAGATGAGTGAAGAAGTAAATTGGGCGACCAACCGGCTGAGGGAATATATGTTTTCTGAAGTGTATGTAGGCAGTGCGGCGAAAGACGAAGAAAAAAAAGTTAAAGATGTTATTTTTCTTCTGATGGAGTTTTATGGAAAGCATCCTGAGCAACTGCCGGAGGCAGAACGTAAAAATATAGAGCAGGATGGATTAGCTGTTTGTGTTGCGGATTATATTGCTGGAATGACGGATCGCTTTGCGGTTATGAAATTTCAGGAATTGTTTGTGCCTCAAGGCTGGGCATTATTATAGGAGCGTAAATAATTGGCAAGATTTAGTGAAGAATGGCTGGCACAATTGCTGGATAAAAATGATATTGCGGATGTTATAGGTGAATATGTACATCTGGAGAAAAAAGGAACGCGCCTCTGGGCTGCCTGCCCTTGGCATGCAGAGCGAAATCCTTCTTTTTGTGTAACGCCTGAAAAACAGATGTTTTATTGCTTTTCCTGTAAAAAAGGCGGCAGCGTCATCAATTTCATCATGGAACAGGAAAAGATGAGTTATCTTGAAGCGGTGCAGTTTCTGGCAGAACGTGTAGGTATGGAAATGCCGGAAGTTCAGAATGATGAAGCGTACCAGAAGAAAAAAGCGTATACCAAACGTCTACAGGAAATGATGAAAGAACTGGCACTGCATTATCATGAAAACCTTTTGCAGCCGGAAGGAAAAATCGCTCGGGAATACTTGAAAAAAAGAAAAATTTCCAATGTGATACGCACGTATGGCCTTGGCTTTGCAAAAGATACATATGATGACGCCTATCGATTTTTATCTGCAAAGGGATATTCTTTGCGAGAGATGATGGATGCAGGGGTAGTCCGTTCTAAAGAAGGGAAAAATTATGATTTTTTTCGCAATCGCGTTATGTTTCCCATTCAAAATGTCTTTGGCGACGTCATTGCGTTTGGCGGGCGTGTCATGGACCAGGGCGAACCAAAATATCTCAACAGTGGGGAAACCTATCTTTTTAATAAGCGATATCATTTGTATGCATTGAATCAGGTGCGCAAAAAGCGCGATTTGAAGAGTATCGTTCTGACAGAAGGCTATATGGATGTAGTAGGATTGCGGGCTGTAGGGGTAGATAATGTAGTTGCTTCTTTGGGGACGGCACTTACCAAAGAACAGACTCGTTTGATTAAAAAATATACTAATCGAGTGTATCTTTGCTATGACGGAGATGGAGCTGGTATTCATGCTTCTTTGCGAGCAATTGATTTGCTGCAGGCCGAAGGCTTAAAAACGTCAGTCATCGTAATGCCGGATGGGCTTGACCCGGATGATTTTGCAAAAGCTTATGGGAAAGAAGCTTTTTTGGCATTGATGAAGGAATCCATTACCGGTATGGAATTCAAATTAAAGATATTGCGCAGCGAATACAATATGGAAGAGCCTGACCAGGTGGTGGAATACGCAACAAAAGCGGTGGAACTGGTGGGAGGCTTGGAAAATGAAATTGAAAAAGAACGGTATATCCGCCAAATTTCAAACGATACAAAACTGAGTGAGCAGAGCCTGCTGCGCCAGATGGGCAAAAAAAATCCCTCAGAAATGCATACTTTCGTTGTAAATGACAGAGAATTGATTAAAAAAGAAGTTTCGGAAGAAGAAAAATTGATTGCATTGCTGATGGAACGCCCGTATCTTGTGCAAAAGAATGCACAGTTGTTTGAGGGCATTTTTCAGCAGGAATTGCATAAAAAAATATTTTTTTACATTTTTGATGAAATAAAAAGAGGAGTTTTGCCTACTTGTGCCGAATTATTATCCGTGTTTTCTGCAAACAGTGGACAATTGGCTGAGGTGCTGCATCAAGAGATACCAGAGGGAACATCAGCAGAGGATTATGCTGAAACGTTAGTAAAGCGGGTGAAAATCAGTCGATTGAAGGAAGAAAGAGAACAACTGATTGGGGAAATGCAGAAGATGGATGCTGCACAGAGGAAAGAGGCAATGAAACAGGTATCGGCCCTGAATGTGCAGCTGCATAGGATGAACGATCATTTTTTTAGAAGGTGAATAGATTGAATAAAGGCACTGCGAAACAGGAAA
>CAMEMG010000143.1:0-2785 GCA_945927325.1 uncultured Clostridia bacterium
TAGATGGGGCACAAGGGGGGTATTTGGATGGCGGCTTGGAGTCCCGAATTATGGGAGTGATTCAACGAATTGGATTGCCTCCCGGATCTAAGGGATATCATTATTCACAATATGCTATCAAACGTTTGGTGGAAGATCGCTCCCTTATGGAACAAATTACAACAAAATTGTATCCGGAAATTGCCGAAAAATATGGATCAACCGTTGGAAGAGTGGAGCGCAATATCCGGCATGCAATCGAAACAGCTTGGAATAAAGGCGATTTGGAGTATATTCAACAGTTATTTGGATATACGGTGGATGAGGAGAAGGGCAAACCAACCAATGCGGCTTTTTTGGCAACTGTTGTTAATTATATACAACTGAGTATGTACCGTGTCAATTAGTAACACATGTCGGAAAATTTCTTGCATATACTAATCTAGAGGTGATATGCGTTGAAAAAAACAGATATGGCAGAAAAAATCATCCAATTTGGAAAGGTTCATTGGCTAATCAGCGCAATGAGCCTTTTTTTAATATTGACAGGCATTATCTGCAGCATAGAGATATACGGTATGTTGGAAAAGTCTCAAAAGCAGCAAATAATCAATATAGCTTTACTTTCCAATTCGGAAAAACCGTTTGGAAAAATTTTATTTCGCAGAATCGTCATTTGGAGTATACAGTCTCTTTTTTCTGCCTATTTGCTTTGTATACCCGGGTATTGGGGAATAGAATTGTTCGGTATAGTTTGGCGAAGCGTTTGCTGGCAGATAATTGTAAAATTGCAAAATTGGTGGATTGGAGCATTGTGCCTGGGCGCGGCGGTTTTATGCATGGCTTGTGAGGACTTGCAAAGTATTTATGCCTTGTTACGGATGACTGATTATTATAAAAAACAATATAGAGAATTACATGTTCCAAAATCTGCGCAGGAAGTAAGGCAGGATTCCTTTCGACAAATTATAAAGATGTTTTCTCTTCTTGTTATCGTGTTGCCGGTATGGTGCTTGGAAATTGGCATTTGGATGTATTTATGGGAATAATCGAAAGGGATAAGGCCATATATTGAAATATAGAACGTTTTGAAGGGGGAAGCATCTCCATGTCTGAAGGCTGCACAAGAAGTATTGCTGCAATGTTGTTATGTGCCATCCTGGTGCTGGTATTTTTACCGCTGAAAACGAGCAGAGCAGAAGGACTCTCTGCAACAGCTAAGGCTTACATTTTAATGGAAGCAGAGACAGGCACCGTTATTGACGCTAAAAATGAACAAGAAGCGCTATATGGCGCCGGGATAACAAAGTTAATGAGTTTTTTGTTATTCTTTGAAGCTTTACAAAATGGAACTGTAAAGATAGATGAAGTAATATCAGTTTCTCAGGAAGCTTCTTCTAAAAGAGGCACGAGTGCTTTCTTGGATGCTGGAGAAACACATAGTTTTGGCGATTTGCTGAAAGCGGCGATCGTATGTTCGGCAAATGATGCCACATGCGCATTGGCGGAAAGAATTGCAGGCAGCGAAAGCGCTTTCACCGAACAAATGAATGCCAAAGCAGAATTACTGGGAATCGATGCAGTATTCGCTGATTGTACAGGGTTGTCAACAGAATCCAAAGCCAGTGCACAGGCATTTGCTATAATTGCAGCAAAATTATCGACATATAATTCCTTTTTTGAATATAGCACTTGCTGGACCTTCACATTTGTTCATAATAGTGGGCGAGAAACTGAAATCACGAACGGAAATACGTTAGTGCGCAATGGCGCCTGCGATGGTATGGCGACAGGTTCAACTGCAGAATCCGGTTATCATATGGTTGCTTCCGGTAAAAGCGGACCGGCAAGATTTATTTTTGTAATACTTGGGGATAAAGATGCAGCCAGTCGTGCTGCGGCTGCAAATCAGGCGATTTCACAGGCGGCTGCTGCATATGGCGTAAAGCAGGTTGCACAAAAGGATGCAAAATATAGGAGTGTTCCATTGGAAAATACAGAAGAGGGCGTTGTTGATATATATCCCAGTGAAGATATGGCGATCCTTTATAAAAAGGGAGAAGAAAATTTAATCCGGATTCAGGTAGAAATAGAAGAATTTCAACCGCCGCTTGTGCAGGGGCAGATCGTAGGCAAAATTATAGCAGAAACACCCGGAGGGCAGCAATCTGTAGCACTGGAAGTACGGGAAGAGGTAAAAGTAAGATCTATTAAAGGCGGGGCCGGAAGAATTTTACGTATATGGTTATTTGGACTATAAAAAAGGAGTTTTCCCAGCGGGAAAACTCTTTTTTTACTTACGATAATCCTGGCGCAAAAAAGGCGCGGAAATTTGTGTATCTGTCAATAAGTGATATTTTTCCGGATGTCTGTAGGCATTACCATGTACTTCGGTAGAGCGATAATGCCGCATTTCTGCAAGCGGAAAAGTAGCTATATAAATTCCTTCTGCTTCTCCAGCCTCTATAATCAGGGTGTCACGGGAAGAGGGTTCTCCTTCTCGATATGCAATGCCATCAAATGCAGAGGAGTGCCCGTTGCAATCAGGTTGCCCACCGGCATAATTGGCAGTTGCAATTCCCAGCATATTTTCAAAAGCTCGTGCCCGCAGCTGAGAAAGGCGATTGATCTCCATCGGGCAGGCATTGGGAACTAAAATAATTTCAGCACCTTTCAACATAAGCAAACGCGCACTTTCCGGGAATTCCCGGTCATAACAGATCATGGAACCGATCTGTACTTCTCCCTGCGCGGTATTCAGAGTACAGACGTAAAAGTCTTCTCCGGGCGTGAGTAAGCGCTCGCT
>CAMEMG010000144.1:0-2779 GCA_945927325.1 uncultured Clostridia bacterium
CTTTCTTTTTCAAAAGAAGTAAAGTTCATGAAGTTTTCTTTGCCTACTTTCTTTTTCAAAAGAAAGTAGGTCAAAGGAAAGTGGGGCGGATGATTTGCAGATCGCGGGGGTAATGGTTGAGCGTCTCGCAGCCGTCGGCCGTGACCAGCACCAGGTCCTCAATACGCACGCCGAATTTCCCCGGCAGATAGATGCCCGGCTCGATGGAGAAGGTCATGCCCTGCTCCACCACCTGCGTGTTGGCCGCAGAGACCGAGGGCTCCTCATGCAGCCCCAGCCCGATGCTGTGCCCCAGGCGATGGGTGAAATATTCGCCATAGCCGCAGGATGCGATGTAGTCGCGGGCAGCGGCATCGATGTCGCAGAAACGCACGCCCGGGCGGACGGCCGCACGGCCGCGGCGGTTGGCTTCGCGCACGATCTCATAGACTTTGCGCTGCTCCTCGGTGACGCTGCCAAAGAAGAAGGTGCGCGTCATATCCGCAAAATAGCCGTCGGTAGCCTGCCCGGCATCCACCAGCACCAGCTCGCCCTTTTTCAGCCTGGTCTCCCCATTGACATGGTGCGGCTCGGCAGCGCCCGCGCCAAAGCCCACCAGCGGCGCCCAGGCCTCGCCCACCTTTTTATACTCAGCCAGCAGCAGGTCGGCCAGCTCCAGCTCGGTCATGCCCTCGTGCAGCATCCCCGGCACTTTGGCGATGACCTCGTCGTTTAACAGCGAAGCCTTGCGCATGGCCTCCTGCTCGGCGGCATCCTTGATCATGCGCGTCTGTTCCACCGCAAAGGAACCCACCCGCGGCCGGATATCCGGGCGCTGATCCATCAGTTCCATGAGAAACTGGGCGTAGAGAAAGCGGTCGATGCCCACTTCGCCTGCCGGCAAATACCCGGCCAGCCCGGCCGTCGCCACCTCGGTATCGTCGTGATACACGACCTCAAACGTTTCGCCCGGCTCGATGGGAAACAGGCGATTGACAAACAGCGTGGCTTTCCCCTCCGCAGGGATGGCCAGCGCCATCAGCCGCTCCCCCACATGCGCCACGCGGCGCCCCGTCAGATACCCAACCGAGATAGGGTCGGAAATCACCGTAATGCCCAGCCCCGCGGCCTTCAGCCGCTCCTGAACGTTCTGCATCCGTGCACTGTATATACTCATAACTGGTTTCCTCCGTTTTTGATGCTCTTTTTTCCGTTTCTTCCGGCAGCCCGCAGAAACGGATTCAGTTGTACTATACCACATTTTTTCCCGTTTTGCCCATGGAAAACAAAAAAAGAAGCCACGTTCGCCGGACGCCGCCCGCCGCTTCCGGCGGATTTTCCGCAATTTAAGAAAGCATTCAACAATTCTTAGGGGATTTCCCGGGCGTTTTTCTGTAAAATGATAGTAAGGTACCTATCGCTTTCCGATTGTCAATGTGCTACAATATCTAATATGATTCTTACAGGAGTATCCGACCATGAACCCCCCTAAAGAACGATTGCCTTTGTTGGATAACGCCCGCGCGCTGCTCATCTTTCTGGTTGTGCTCGGGCATTTATGGGAACCTTTGCAATTCCGTGGGCGACACCCGCTTTATCTTTTGCTCTATTCCTTTCACATGCCGGCCTTTGTGCTCATTTCCGGGGCTTGCTATTCTCCCAAAAGCCCCCGGGTGATTTTTGAAAAATTTTTCCTGCCCTACCTGCTGTTTCAGCCGGTCTACCTGCTGCTCAACGCCTGGAAATACCGGCAGATACCCACCCTGCAATACCTGACACCCGCCTGGATTTTATGGTATCTCTTTTCCATGGGCACCTGGTATGCGGCAGCGGCCATCATCCGCCCGGAAAAGAACAGCTGGTGGGTCGCCTTTGGGCTGAGCATTGCCGGCGCATTGGCCGCAGGCTTCTACCCGCGCATCGGCTACTTCCTTTCCCTTTCGCGCACGCTGGTGCTTTTCCCCTTCTTTCTGCTGGGGATGCGCCTGCGCAGCAAAAGGAGCCCTCTGATTTTCCGACCGGCAACGCCAAACGCCCGGCTTCGCGTGCTCAAATGGCTGTGCTTTGCCCTCTCTCTGCTGGGCACCGCCCTGCTGCTGCAGCACCGTGCGCAGATCGACGAGCGCTGGCTGTATCATTGCGACCCCTATGCACAGCCCGGCTATACCGTCTGGCTGCGGGCAGGTCTGCTGGTGCTGGGCTGCATGCAAAGCTTTTCCCTGCTGTTTCTGATGCCCAACCGCCCCATTACGCTGTTTTCGCAGGTGGGGCAGTCAACGCTGCCCGTCTATCTCCTGCACGGGATTCTCGTCAAATATGCCGATTGCCGGGGCTGGCTGCAGGCGCTGCCGCTGCCGCTGCTGACCGGGCCGCTGCTGGCCGCAGCCATGACGCTGCTGCTTTGCTCCAGGCCCGTCGCCCGGGGCTTTCAGATGCTGCAAAACCTGCCGCCCCCTTCCCGAAAAAGCAAATAGCCCATCAAAAAAAGCACCCTGCAAGGGGTGCTTTTTTGGTCAGCGGCCGCCGGCCGGGGATTTTTAGCCCAGATAGGTATAGCCGGCTTCCTCGATGGCGGCTTTGATCTCGGCATCCGCAACCTGCTCTGTGCAGGTAAGCACTGCCTGCTTCTGCTCCAGGCTCACTTCTGCCGTCTGCACGCCTTTCAATGCCTCCAGCGCCTTTTTCACATGCGCCACGCAATGCTGGCACATCATGCCCTCCACCTTTACCGTTTTATTCATAATCGATCCTCCTTCTTTTTCTTTTTCTTTTTCATGATTCTTTGTGATGTTCCCGCAGG
>CAMEMG010000145.1:0-2727 GCA_945927325.1 uncultured Clostridia bacterium
GATGTATTTATTCCTGAAAAGCAGGTACATGGTGCATTGCAAGGCGAGGAGGTATTGGTTTTAGTCAATAAGATTTCTGCTAAAGGTCGAGAGGGAAAAGTTGAAAAAATACTTTCGCCATTGCCTTATCGTACGGTGGGGCATTATCGAAAGAACAAAAAGGGGCAGGCATATGTGCTTATGGAGAATATGCCGGAAAAGTCCAGAAAGGTCTATTTAAGCGGTACTCCGAGAAACACAGCACGTAATAACGATATTGTAGTATTGAATATTATAAAACGGGCCTCAAGTAAACAGTGCGCAGAAGGGAAGATTCTGGAGGTATTGGGAAAAGAGGATGCACCGGGCGTAGATATTTTAAGCATTGCAAGAAGTTATGGACTGTATGCGGAATTTCCACAAAAGGTTATAAGGGAAGCCGAGCAGATTCCCGAGGAAGTTTCTGAAAGTGAATTGAGCACACGCGAATTGTTATTTGATAAAAAGATATTCACGATTGATGGTATCGATGCCAAAGACTTGGACGACGCAGTGTCTTTGGAAAAAATAAATAATGGCCACTATTTATTGGGGGTACATATTGCAGACGTTTCCCATTATGTGCAGCCGAGTAGCTTGTTGGATCGAGAAGCCTTTCATCGAGGGACAAGTGTTTATCTGGTGGATCAGGTGATTCCAATGCTGCCTAAACGACTCTCCAACGGAATTTGTTCTTTGAACGAAGGGGTGGTTCGGCTTACGATGTCTTGTTTTATGGAAATTGATAAGCAGGGGCAAGTGGTTTCGCGGCGTTTTTCCAATTCTGCAATACGCTCTTGTCATCGATTGAATTACGATGAAATCAATCGTCTATTAGAAGAAAAAAATGTTGAAATCGCCAAAAAATATGAAGATATCGCAGATATCCTCTATGAAATGGAACAATTGGCAAAAATATTGAGAGAAAAGCGGCATCGGGATGGAAATATCGATTTTGATGTACCCGAAGCAAAAATATATTTGGATGAAAACAAATATCCGATAGAAATCAAAAAAAGAGTACAGCGAACAGCGGAAAATTTGATTGAAGAGTTTATGATCTGTTGCAATAACACTGTGGCAGAAGTATTTGCTCAGGCAAATATGCCTTTTCTGTATAGAATCCATGATCGGCCGGATAAAGAAAAGCTGGAAGCGCTGGGCGCATTTCTTGCAAATTTTGGATATCGGAATTTGAATATCACAAATAAAGAACTGCAAAATATATTGGAAGACTGTACTGGAAAAGCAGAAGAACATATCATCAAAACGGTAGCCCTGCGCTCCATGAAAAAAGCAATTTACAGCCGGGAAAATCACGGCCATTTTGGCTTGGGATCTGAAGCTTATACACATTTTACTTCACCGATTCGCAGATATCCGGATCTGATAGTCCATCGTCTGTTGAAAGCAAAAATGGGGGGAGCTTATAAAGCCGAACATTCTCTTTCCGAAATTGCTGTACAAGCCAATACGACGGAACGATATGCTATTGAAGCCGAGCGGCGTATTGATGATATTAAAAAAGCGGAGTATATGAGCTCGCATATCGGGGAAGTGTTTACCGGCAGAGTTTCCGGTGTGACCTCTTATGGCCTATATGTGGAACTGGATAATACAGTTGAAGGAATATTGCCACTGGTTTCTCTGCGAGACGATTACTATACTTATTTGGAAGAACAATACTGTATCGTAGGTAAAAGAACACGGCGAAAAATCAGCTTGGGGGATGAACTCCGTGTAAAAGTGGTTTTGGCAGATAAACATATTCCAAAAATTGAATTTTCAGATGCTTCGGTTCACAAACGAAAGAAAGCGTGATATAATAATAACAGGAGTGAAACAATTATGGCCGAAGGGATAAAGATCATTGCGAAAAATAAAAAAGCAACACATGATTTCTTCATAGAAGAACGCTATGAGGCGGGGATTTCTTTGGCTGGAACAGAAGTAAAATCGCTTCGTATGGGGAAGGTTAATATGCGCGATTCCTTTGCCTTGGTAAAGGATGGGGAAATATGCGTTTATAACATGCATATCAGCCCATATGAAAAGGGCAATATCTTTAATAAAGACCCTATGCGCACCAGAAAATTATTAATGCATAAACGGGAAATTAATAAGTTATTTGGACTGACTACTGTGAAGGGATATACGTTGGTGCCGCTTTCTCTTTATTTCAAACAGGGAAAGGTGAAAGTGGAATTAGGTTTGGCGCAGGGAAAGAAATTATATGATAAGCGTCAAACGATGAAGGAAAAAGCAATTCAAAGAGAAAATGCGCAGCAGTTCAAAATGCTGCGTTGATATGGGGGCGTATTGGTTTCGACGGGGATCATTTTTGGCAGATAAGCAAGCGGCAGTTTCCAAATCTGCGTTAAAAAAGTGGAATTAAAAATAAACGCTAACGACAATACAGTTTTAGCTGCTGCCTAATTGCAGCATGCCCAATTCCTGAATTCCCTGTTCGGTCAGGAAGGGCATCAAAACAGAACAGGATAGCACCTGATTTGCAGCTCTGAGAGTCAGGCGAATTTTACAGAGCTACTGATCGGTTTCCAGCAGAAAGGGTACACCGAAAAGGAATTTTATACTTTCTGATAAGCTTGTAGAAAGTTTGCTGTAAAGGTTTTCGGACAGGGGTTCGACTCCCCTCGCCTCCACCATAACAGGAACATAAAAAAGATATGTTCCGCATAAACCCCGATT
>CAMEMG010000146.1:0-2569 GCA_945927325.1 uncultured Clostridia bacterium
CACACGGTACCTGCAGGCATCACCACCATGCTTGCATACTTATCTTTTCCCGGGCCAAATCTCAAATTGAGGCCGGTTGTGGTCTTATATGCACCTGCTTTGGATGCATCTTTGTATTTTGCGCCCTGCAGCTTGCTAATCAATGCCCCTGAGGTGCTCTGAGTGCCTCCTGATTGCGTTTTATCTGTCGAGGTGGAGGATTGCCCCACCTTGGCTCCTTTTGTCACGTTTATGGCCACGTGAGCGCCATCGTTGAGCAAAATATCGCCCGGGAGCAAATACAGATCGCTCGTGAGATATTTTTTATCTGTCAAAAGCTCAAACCCTGCCTTGATCAGATCCTTTCTCATAATCGAGGTTGTGTTGCTCTTGTTTACATTTTGCAGCTCAGTGATTCCGAGCCGATGGCCAACCGCAATGATGATGGCCGATGTGGAGCTCGAGCAATCTGCCTCACAAGCCACTTTTACTGCTGCAGGATCCCAACCGGCCGCGCTGAGTGCATTGTAAAATGTCAATCTCTGATACTGATCATATCCGATCAGGTTGTTTTTTGCTGCTGCGGTGCCTAACTTGGCCAACTCCTCCTGCACTGCTGCATTTGGATGCCTGAGCACGCATTTCCATGGCCTTGAGTACCAATTGATGAGCTGATACTCTTTTCCGGTCTGATCCCCGGCTTTCCCTCCATGATATTTGTTGTTTTCGTCTTTTCCGCAATTTGAAATCATCGTTTGCCTCCTCGTTTCTCAATTATCGCCTCGATCGCAAGCCCGATCAGGGCAATCGGCCAAAACAATGCAACCGCTCCTGATATAAAGAAAAGCAGGATCACGGTAATAAAACCGCATCCTGCATCCTCGGGATACTCCATTGTTATCACTTCAACCGCCCCAACCGTTGCCACAAGTGCTGCCATCGCAATCACAAATACGATGCCTGCAATGAGCGCATACATAATTATCGCGGTTTTCATGCCTGATCTCCTCTCTTAAACATGGCTTTGATCAGATTGGTTATGGCGGTACCTAACTGCGAATAAAGGTTATCATATCCAAATATCGCCCCGTATGTCACGAGTACGCCCACAATAAATGCCAACACCCAAAAATACCACAATGCATTGATATGCAGGATTGCACATATAATGGCCATTGTCAAAAATGTGAGTACCTCTGCAATCACAAATACAAGCGCCTGCGCCGGCATATTATCCCGGTTGATAATCTTTTTTATTACCTGCGCGAATATGTTTGTTAATGCAATCAATACCATTACTGCTGCCGCCACAATGGCGATATACCAAATTGTTGTACTGTAATCCATTTCGTTGCCTCCTTATCCTTTTACATCCTCATCCTTGAGAGAGTTTTCGTATACAATGCCGCCGGCGGTGTTTTCCGCTTTGGCTTTTGCGGTGTATGCATAATATGTCAGGCCCTCGCCCACGGTTGCCCCGATCAGGGTTGCAAGCGGTGCAAGATCCGCAAAATGCCACATCGCAATCATAGAGTATATCTGTACCACCGTGCAGCTAATAAATATGTACCACATACCCATTTTGCTCTGTGATGGCCATTTGATTTTCCTCTTTCCTGCTCTTTTGAGCGCTCTCTCCTCTGCCCTCATAGCTTTATGCCTTTGTTTCACACGGATCCGGGCCATATTCCGCTTATGTTTTACCTCTGCTCTAGTCATAAAAAATCTTTCTGCTCTTGGCATCGTTTGAAAAGCTGCATGATCCACTCATACTCCATCTCGTAAACCCCGTTGGGTTCGTGGGTTTGTTCGATGATTTTCTCATACTTTTTGTTGAGCTTGATTATGTAATTAAACTCGGCCTCTGTGTGGCGCTCACCGCGTTGGCACTCGTTATAAAATCGAAACACCTCGCTCTTTACATGATCGGCCGCATCTACCGCCTGAGTTTTTGAGAGCTCATCCTGCTTTTTGATGATCGTTTCCTGCTCCTTTTTAATACCCTCGATCTCTTTCTTTACTCCTGCCATCATTTTATCGCCGATCCATCCGAGGATCGCGCTCCATGGGCTGATCTTGATCTTGGATACCTCAAGAAAAGTACCTAAAACTGCAGCAACTGCCGCAATCGTTGCAATTATTTCTTTAATGCTCATATCTTTCAAATCACTCTCTTTCTAGGTGATTCTTTTGGCGCAAATCCCCGGGCAAAAAGCCACAAGAAATGCAGGGCTCTTGGTTGTGGGTGAACATATACGATGTGCACTCTCCACATTTCCCAAATTCCCTGCATTTATTATCGCATGGCTCTAACCGTCTTTTGCATATTTCCCCTTGTTTATGCAAACATTCAAAACGGTTTTTCATTACTGCAGCATCCCCACAAGCTCCTGATACTGAGCCTCTGTGATGCGGTTGCAAGCAAGGAACACATCGAGCTTGTTCATTGTGCTCTCTTTCCATGTTGCATATTCCTCATCGGAAATTGCGCCGCTCTCTTTGAGCGCGTTCTCATTATTAATGAGTTTTAACATTGATCTGTATGCCATCCCGTACACCTCCTCTCTACATCATGGCCATTTCTTGTAAA
>CAMEMG010000147.1:0-2539 GCA_945927325.1 uncultured Clostridia bacterium
TATTCCTTTTTCTCTTGCGAGGTAGAAACGCCCATCGGAACCAATTTTTAATTTTATAGATTTGACGTATTTTTCATAGAAACGTCTCATTTCAATATCATCTGCTGGAATATATGCTTCTGCGAAAATGCGCCTTGTCAGTTCCCAGCCATCTTCCCCTATAATATTGGGTAAATGAGAATCCAGAATATTACATAAGACTATTTGCTGTAATTCTCCGGCATTTTCCATGAAAAAATCATCCATTGCACAATGGAAAATATTTCGGCTGGATAATGCTTCCTTTATCGCGCTTCCACACTTCGAATATTCATACATAACAAGGAATCGCGCATCTGGAATAGATGAAATGAGCCCCCAAAAATCCGAGTCGCTGGAACACAGGATGAATGAGTCAATATTATCGCGGTAGAATGCTTTGCAGACACCTACTGCCATCTCAATATCTACCAAAGACTTTGTGTCTGTTACCCGATCAACCTCAATATGTTCGACCGGGATATCTACTAACTGTTCCAAGTAATCCCAAGCATTCGTGGTATGATAATCATCATATAATATAATTCGCTCGATTAACTGAACGTCTTCGGTTTTGAGATTTTTCAGCACACCAAAGAGTTTATATGCGTCAGAGTTTTCACAGTCAACAACCAAAACAACTTTCTGCGAATTTCGGATAAAGTCATATATACTGTCCTTTGTGTCATCTGCCGCATCTCTATATTTGTACCACTCAACAAACGTATCTCCATGTTGGGAATACAAGATACCTAACAGCTTAGCATCTGAATATAAAATATTTCCGGAATCGCACGGCTCCCAATGCATGTAAACTTGAAACGGATAATATGCCTTATTGGCTTTATATTTATCATACTCATCCTTCAAGATACCCTTTTTCATAAAATTTGGTACTACAAATAAATCTCGTATGTATTCAAATTTGATCTGCTCTGGAAAAAGATCACCACACTTATTGATATTCTGATCAATGAGACTACAGAGATGTTCAGAATATCTTTCTGCCCTGTAATTTGGTTGAATCACATTTATTCCCCACTTGGCTAGCTGTTTGATCTCTTCTGCAGAAAAATACTCCATACGATCCAAATTCATCAATTCAAAACGGATTTTATTATCGATGTTTAAGAAGTTCTTGAATAATGCCGTTCTTATCTTTGACAAATATCGGATAATGGTTGCATTTTTGTCTTTATACAGCTTATCCAATAAATTGCCATAACGATGACAATAATACTGCTGCAATACTTCATCATCGATACCGAGCATATATGCAACTATTGTGGCAATTTCTGCGCGATTTACAGTTTTTACAATCTTTGTTTCGCCTGTATCCCGATCATCCACTTCTATCTCGGTTTGAAACAGCTCGATGTCGGAAATGTTCTCCAGCGTATATGTTTTCTTCGCAGGCATACTTTTACTCCCTGTGATTTTTATAAGCTATATCTTTTAAAAGTCATCAAAAACGGGTACTTCTTCTAAGTCATCAACAGACATCCGCTCTCCAGTGCAACGTGCTTCAACAATTTCTTGAATATTTAATCTTAGATCACTATCAAAGAGTTCCACCCAACTATTTTTTTCTTTACTGTAGAAAAAAATATACTCAGTAGGATCGCAGAGGGCATCGGTAACCACTGCCAATCGGTAGCCTTTATCTTTATACTGTCGCATTTTCGCATATTCATTTGCGCTAAGCCGAACATCAATATCCTGCCCGGCTTTTCCTTTAACCTCAATTCGAAGCAAACGATGATCTTTTCTAGCTTCCAGATCCCAACCCACATTATCTTTTTCTTTTGATACTACAACATAGCCATGTTTCTCATAATACTTTGTTATATAATCAATTGCCGCCAATTCAATCTGTTTGTTATAGTCCGTATCTATCCTTTTAGCAGATCTTCGCTTCTGTACGGCTTGCCGATCATTTTCATATTCAATGATGAAGCTGATTACTTTTTTCCGAAATTCAAGACCTCTTCCTTTGTCGGCAAACCAAACATTGCTGTGCCCCTTACCTTCTTTCCCTACCGGGACTCTCAACACTCTTTCATCTATGTTTAATAAAACAGCATTTTCTTTTTGGGTTCTGCTTATGTACCAATGTTCACGTTCAAATAATCCCTCACCGTTTTCAGTTGCATTTATTATTTCGTCATTTATATCTTCATCGCAATAGAAAGAAGCTGTATAGATTTGTGAATACAAAGTGGAATTCTTATGCCATCCAACAACGTACATGCCGCCTTCCGGAGATTTTGCAGTAAACACGATCAATACATTTTCTAATACATCTGCACCGCTTTCAATAGATTCATCAATCCGTGCAAGGTTTATTTTTCCGGTAGGCTGAACATATCCATACACATACTGATCAATGGGAAGGAAATTATATATTTCTCCCCCTGTTCCATTCTTAGTAACGTGTGATCCGCCACCTTTTATTTGGTCATGTGCCTGGCCTTTATAGTATTGCATCCATCCAATATTAAAAAAAACTATACGTTCACTC